>RGWK01000460.1 GCA_010029775.1 Gammaproteobacteria bacterium | reverse complement strand
CTCGATTTCCCCTGGGCGCTGAGCCCCGATGAGGCGGTTGAACTCGCGCGGGGTTGCGAAGCTGCCGGGCTCGCCGTTGATCCGCGGCTCACCAATTCCGAAGGCGCGAGCGTCGGCACCCAGCGCGGTGTGCGCGTCTATGGCAACTCGCACGGGTTTCTCGCGGGCGATGTCGCCTCGAGTCATTCGGTCAGTTGCGTGCTGCTCGCGCAGGCGGGCGAGGACATGCAGCGCGACTACTGGTACACGAGCGCACGTGATCCCGAGGACCTCCTGGATGTGGCGACTGTCGGCAGAATCGCCGGCGAGCGTGCCGTGGCGCGACTCGGCGCGCGCCGACCGGCCACCGGCAAGGCGCGCGTGCTGTTCGCACCCGAGGTGGCCCGCGGGTTCATCGGTCATTTCATTGGTGCGATTCGTGGCGGCAGCCAGTATCGCAAGGCGAGCTTCCTGCTCGGGGCCGCGGGTCAGTGCGTATTCCCCAACTGGGTACAAATGCACGAGCGGCCGCATTTGCACAAAGGCTTGGCAAGCACCAACTGGGACGGCGAGGGCGTACGCACGCGTGATCGTCCGCTCGTGCGCGATGGTGTGCTCGACGGCTATCTGCTCGGCAGCTACAGCGCGCGCAAACTGGGCCTCGCGAGCACGGGTAACGCGGGCGGCGTGCACAACTTGCTCGTGGAGCCGAGCCCGGGTGCGGCCGATGCCCGCGCGATGCTGCGCCAGATGCATCGCGGCCTGTGGGTCACCGAACTCATGGGTCAGGGCGTTAACGGCGTTACGGGTGATTACTCCCGTGGTGCAACGGGCTTCTGGATCGAGAACGGCGAAGTGGCCTACCCGGTCCACGAGCTGACGATCGCCGGCAATCTGCGCGACATGTACCGCAACATCATCGCCATCGGTACGGACATCGATGTGCGCGGCGGCATCCGCGTGGGCTCCATCCTGCTCGATGAGCTGACGATCGCGGGCGAGTAACGCCTCGCCGTAGTCAGCGTATCGCCGGGCCTGTCAGGCGAGTTAGCGCCTCGCGATACTTCTCGCTGGTCTTGCGAATGATCTCCGCGGGCAGACTCGGTGCCGGCGCTTGCTTGTTCCAGTCGAGTGTCTCGAGGTAGTCGCGCACGAATTGTTTGTCGAACGAGGGCGGACTGATGCCGACCCGGTACGTGTCGGCGGGCCAGAAGCGCGAGGAGTCGGGCGTCAGCACCTCGTCGATCAGCGTCAGTTGGCCCTGTTCGTCCAGACCAAACTCGAACTTGGTGTCGGCGATGATGATGCCGCGCTCGCGGGCGTGCGCGGCGGCAAAGTCGTAGAGCGCGAGCGAGGTGTCGCGGATGCGCGCGGCATCAACCGCACCTACGGTGGCTTCCACCTCGGCGTAGGAGATGTTCTCGTCGTGCTGACCGGCCGGTGCCTTGCTTGCCGGGGTGAAGAGGGGCTGCGGCAGGCGGCTTGCAAGTTCAAGCCCCGCGGGCAGGGCGATGCCGCAGA
>RGWK01000459.1 GCA_010029775.1 Gammaproteobacteria bacterium | reverse complement strand
TGCAACTTCTATGGCTGCAATCACAGATGGTGGTGTTGCTAACTTCACCGCTAACGCTGGTGCAGTTGTCTCTTCACAAAACTGGGTGATTCGTCAGACAGTAACTGCTGCAGGTGATGTTGCAACTTATAACGTAACCAATACAGCGTACTTCTATTTCACTCCAGATAAGGCGGGTTCATACACCCTGTCTTACTACCTAGACGCTGACTCTTCTGGAACCGTAACTTCAGGTGACACCGTTAAGTATCTTTCAGTTACAGTTGCTGATGCTCCTGCAGCAGCAGTTGTAGTAAGCAAGCCACTTGACGCAACATTCGCTCTATACGATTCAGGTGATACAGCAAACGGTGCATGGTTGAAGCTTCAAGTTAATGATGCATCAGGTACAGCGTCACAGCTAAATAGCGCACAGACTGTCAAAATCACCGTTCCTTCAGGCGTAACTCTTTACTCTGCGGGCAAGTCTGGTTCAGAAACAACAATCAATGCTGCTGGTCCAGTCGAATATCAGCTGGGCACATCTTCATTCGATATTGCTGGTGTTGCTTATGTAAACCTACGTGGTACAACAGCAGGCACATACACAATTTCAGCTGAAGTTGCAGGTTCAGGTGTAACTGCAGGTTCAACATCAGTTAAATTCGCTGCTGATGGTGCATTTGCTGCAGTTCTTACAACTGGCTTCCTTGATCCAGCGGGTGATGCAACAACTGCAACTCCAATTGTTGGCTCAACAAATGCTAAATTCTCATCTTCTTCAGCAGCGACTGCTTCAAGCGCAGCAACTTCACAGTCAATGTACCTAGGTACAACAACTTCTGAAGGCGTTGTTGCTGTAACAATCACAAGCTCATACATCTGGGGAACCGGTGGTTCACACTCTTCAGATATCTTGGCAACAGCTTCTGATACAAAGGCATCAACCGACGCGGAAGATGGTCTTACAACAACCCGTTATAAGGCTTCATTCTCAGTCCCTGCAGCACTAACTATTAACTCGAACTATTCATACAAGACAGTTCAGGTCAATAGCTTCACAGCTGAAGATACAGCTGGTACTGCTGTAACAATCACAGGTGCAGCTTCTGCTGTATCTTCACTTTCACTAACTGCTCCAACAGCTTCAACAGTTCTGTCTGCGCCAGGTGCAACAACAACTTTGACAGTTCGTTGTAAGGATCAGTTCGGTGCTGCTAAGGCAAACACTGTACTTACACCAGTAATTACTGGACGTAACTCAGCTGTTGTTGTTTCACCAGCAGTTACAAGTGCTTCAGGTTACGCAACCTTCTCATACAAGGATGCATCAACCTCAACAACTAACCTTCAAGATCTAATCTCATTTACAGGTTGCTCATCAACAGCAACTAAGTTGACTGTTAACTACACCTCAACAACTAACCTAGGTGTTTCAACACTTACTTGGACAGCTGGTGGCGGTTATGCAGATTCTGATTACTACGAAGGTTATGCAAAGACAGCGATTTCTGGTGGCGAT
>RGWK01000458.1 GCA_010029775.1 Gammaproteobacteria bacterium | reverse complement strand
GACAGATCGTGGAGGGCGGGGTGCCTGTGGTCAGTCATCAAGTGCAGTATTCGCTGCTCGATGAGCGTCCACGCGGTGCGATGGCCGAATATTGCGCGGCGCAGGGCATCGGCTTGCTGTGCTACGGCACGGTCGCGGGTGGTTTCCTAAGCAACGCCTGGCTTGGACGCGAGGCACCGGTTGAACTCGGCAACCGCTCGCTGACCAAATACCGTTTGATCATCGATGAATTCGGCGGTTGGGACATGTTCCAGCAACTGCTTGAACTCTTGCAGCGTGTGGCCCTACGGCACGGTGCCGATATTGCATCCGTGGCGACCCGACTGGTACTCGATAGACCGGGAGTGGCAGCGGCCATCGTCGGTGCAACGAACACCGCGCATTGGACGACGAGGTGCGTGACATCGCTGCGCTCTGCGCCGGGCGACGCGGCCCCTCGGGCGAGGTGTACGCGCTGGAGCGTGACCGCGAAGGCCCGCACGGGCGCATCATGAAGTACACGTTGAACCGGGACTGATCGCTACTACTGGCGCGGCGACGCCAAGGTAATCACAACGACGACGGCCGCATTGACTAGCATCGCAGCAAGGCCGCTGTCCCAGCCCGGCAGTGCCGCCGCGAGCCACTCGCGGGCGGGCGGCCACCACAAGGCGCTGTAGCCTGCGGCCATTCCTGCTGCGATCGCGGCCGCTCGTGTCCGCGGCCACAGAAACCCAAAGAACACACCGGGCGCCAGCATGCCGATGGCCCCGTACGCCGCAAGACCCACGGCGACCAGTGATTCGTTGGAGGTGAGGGTCAGTAACACCGCGCACGCCGCGAAGGCGATCATCGCCACTCGTGCGATCCACACGGCTTGACGTTCGCCGACCTCACGCAACGGCGAGATCACATTGCGGGTAAAGATCGAGCCTGCAGTGAGTAGCAGCAGCGAGCCTGGGACGAGGGCCAGCAAGCAGACGGTGCCTGCCAGCAGGCCGACGATCCACGGCGGGTAACGGTCTGCCACGAACTGCAGCAGCACCGCGTTTAGATTTCCGCCCTCGGGTTCGGTAGCGGCCAGCAGCGCGGCGAAGCCGAGGAGGATGATGAAGAAGTAGCTGAGCGAATAGAGCGGTTGCCAAATCGCATTGCGACGGATGGTGTCCGCATCGCGCGCTGCGAAACACAATTGGAACATATGGGGAAAGATCCAGGTGCCGAGCGCGACGTTGAGCGCAGCGGTGATGAACCAGGTGGTCGTCAGTCCGGCCGCAGGATCGAGGCCCGGAAAATGCCCGATCTCAGGATGCAACTGCTGAACGCGGTGGAACACGTCGAGCATGGAACTTGAGCCGACCTTGGCGGCAACCGTGCTGCCCAAGATCACCACGAGCAACAACATCAGCACGTCCTTGATGCCTGCCGCGAATGCCGCCGAGCGCAGACCCGAGAGATAGACGAAGAGCAGCATCAAGAACGCCGCCAGCGAGGTCGCCCATGCTTCAGGCAGCGCCGCGCC
>RGWK01000457.1 GCA_010029775.1 Gammaproteobacteria bacterium | reverse complement strand
GCCATTAGGTCTAAGTTGTCGCCCTTCGGCATAACGCCGTAGCGACCTATGCGACCGTGATTCCCGAACTCGCATACGACGCGCACCGTCTCGAAGTTCGCCGCGAGTGTGCGGACGAGCTGCTCGATGATTCGCACCGTCTCGAAGAGCTGCTCAAAGAGATGAGCCTCGACCTCCCACGCCTGCCCGGGGAAGATGTCGAGCCCTTCGACCATGTCTCCGCCGAGAAGGAGAACGGCCTCTCGGACGGGATGGTCGCGTCTCTGGATCTCCGTGATGCGAAGAGCTTTCGCGGCGAACGTCTCCATCCGGCGCGCAGCCGTCTCGACGTCATAACTCGCGGTCTTCTTCCCGATCTGAAGGTCGGTCGCATGGAGGAGCGCTACTTCTGCCTTCTTCGTGCGGCGGTCGCGTTCCGGGACGATCGGCTTCGGAGTCTTAAGGGCGAGCGCAGCTTCTCGAGCGGCACGATAAACGGCTTCGACGAGAGCGGCGCGATCATCCTCACGCTTCGCTAGTTTCTGCTGCGCTTTCTTGAGGGCCGTCTGAAGCTCTTCGATGACGGCGATCCGGGCGAGCTCATCTCGCGGAGACATAGCCCTCGAGCTTTCGTCGAACGCGGACGATCGTGTTCTCGTTAATGCCGCGGAGCCCTTCTTCTTCGAGGAGTGCGAGGATCGCGCTCGACGGGTAGAGGTCGGCGCGTCTAAGCGCTTCGAGCCACTCTTCGCGCTCTTTCTTCGGTCGCGCTTCGAGCCATTCACGAAGGACGACTACCTGAGTCTTCTTCGCCTCGAGCCTGCTGAGTATCGACATTCTTAGCCTCCTTGTCGTGCCACGAGAGATGACTCCCGAGGACTTCTGCTACGTCATCGACTGAGTCCTCGATCTCGTCGAGGTGCTCGTCGATGCGATCTAGCCTACGCCTAACTGTCGCGTGGTCGTCGGCGTTCTCCCGGCGGGCTCGTTCGATGAACGCGGAGGGGACGCCTGCCATGATGACGGCGAACGCGGCGATCAGGGCGACGACTACTTCGGTACTCATGCGGCTACTTTCGGAGTCTTGTCGCCGAGGACGTAGCGGAGATGCCACGGTTCGGACTGAAGCTCCCACGAGAAGCCGAAGCGGAGCGCGTTCTCGAGAAGCCATTCGAGGCGACCGTTCTTCCCGACGTTCCAGACATCGACGGCGAGCCCCCATCCGTGGTTACTCGTCCCCGGGCAGGCCGCGGCGCTCATGCCGGGGCGGAGCCAATAGACGACGCCTTCGCACGTCCGGGTAGGGCGTCCTTCGTGTACCTCTTGCGTGTAGCGCTGACGGAAGACGGCTTGCTGAACGGTAATCGGGCGATAGGTGTCGAAGCTCGTCGTCGGGCGTAGACGGATCTCGTCAAGCCGAGCGGCCTCGCGCATGAGACGCCACGCTTCCGCGGCTGACGGGTAGAGCTTTCCGAACGGTTCGATCGCGACGAGCTTCGTCTTCGTGAGTTCGCCGTTCTTCTCGCCCCGTAAGCCGGGCGGGAGTACGG
>RGWK01000456.1 GCA_010029775.1 Gammaproteobacteria bacterium | reverse complement strand
CGCTGATTCAAGCTGCTCGATCTTGCTTCGGCGTGCGAGCAGCCCCGCCTGCTCATTTTCCTCGGCATAAAACCGAATCAGGCCACGCTCAACAATATGGCCCTGACGCGTGATCCAGCGGTCCTTGCTGCCTGACGCCTGACGCAATGCTGAAGAAAACTCGTCAGCACATCGATAGCTGGCAAGCCACTCGCGCACAACGGCTGCTACGGAGCCCTCGCCTTGGATCTGCTGCGCAAGGCTATCGGCAGGAATGGCCTGGCCCGATGCCGCCTCGCCAGAAAATAGTGTCAACCGTGCCGGCGGCGCATCGGCGGCGAACTCACCGACACCCTCTAGGCCATCCAATGCGACCGCAGAGAGCCGATCGCCAAGCGCAGACTCAACTGCGGTCTGCCAGCCCTCGCGTACGCGGATGCTCGACCACAGACGCGGGCGCTCCTCGAGGCCGCGCTTTTTAAGCCAAGGCACCAGCTGATCTTGCGACTCAAGCTGAGACTGCAGTCCCCGCAAGGCCTCGAGCTGGGCCTGAAGATGGGCCTGCTGATCACGGGCCTTTTGCAGTTCTTCCTGGGCGGCCGCGCGGCTGCGCTCGGCAGCCACCACAGACTGCTCTGCAGACTCAAGCTGAGATGCTGCGGCCTGCGACTGCGCGAGGGCCTCCTGACGCTGACCAGAAATCAATCCTTTTGCAGTCGGATCAACACGCTCCAATGCTGACTGTTCACGATCCTGCTCCTGCACTCGGGCCTCTAGCCGACGGATACGGCCGGAAAGATCGGCCTGCCGATCCGACAACGCCCGCAGCTCGGTCTGGACTACGGCGGCATCGGCCTGTGCGGCGGCAAGCGTCTCATTGCGTGAGTTCAACGCCTGTTCCAGGGGCGCCAGTGTTGCGCGCAGCTGTTCCGCCTCTGCACGTTTTTCTGCAAGTGCGAGCTCCGCCATCGTGGCGGCCTCGGAATCCGTGATGCGCTTGGATTCACCCTCTTCTTGGGCAGCGGTTTCGGCCTCGATGATCTGGGCCGCTGCTTCCTTTGCAAGAATGGTGCGGTCGCGCAGTTCTCTTAAGCGGCGCTGCTCGCCCTCAATGCGGGTGATCTCAGTGTTGACCTCGTATAGACGCTGCTGCGCATCGTGAACCGCATCGCTGGCGGCATGATATTCGGAACGCGTCTGCTCAAGATTACGCTCAATGGCGCGCAGCTCAGCCGTCTGGGCATCGATTTGCAGCTCAGTCTCTCGTCGTCGCGCTGAGAGCTTCTCCAGGCTCTGCACAAACTCTTCGCGCCGTGTCCACCATAGCCAGCGTTGTTTTTCGTCACGGCGATCACTGAGTTCGCGATACCGCTGCGCAAGCTCTGCCTGCTGCTCAAGCCGAGTGATCTGCGCGTCCAGCTCAAGCCGAATATCTTCGATGCGGGCGAGATTCTCACGGGCATCCGACAGACGGCCTTCGGTTTCTTTTCGCCGTTCGCGATATTTCGATACGCCCGCCGCCTCCTCCAAAAACACGCGCAGCTCTTCAG
>RGWK01000455.1 GCA_010029775.1 Gammaproteobacteria bacterium | reverse complement strand
ACCACGCTCTCGGGTGGCGAAGCGCAGCGCGTCAAGCTCGCGCGCGAGCTAGCCAAGCGCGCGACGGGTCGCACCCTGTACGTCCTCGATGAGCCCACGACAGGCCTGCATTTTCACGATGTGGCGCAGTTGCTGCGCGTACTGCAACGGTTACGTGACGAGGGCAACACGGTGGTGGTCATCGAGCACAACCTCGATGTCATCAAGACAGCCGACTGGATCGTCGATCTCGGACCTGAAGGCGGCGCAGGCGGCGGTGAGGTGCTGGCGTCGGGTACGCCAGAACAGGTCGCGCGCGTGGCGCGCTCGCACACGGGTCGCTATCTGGCACCGTTGCTGACGAAGCGCTGAACGACCTCTTCGCCGACGAGCGTTTCTTCGTACCGACCTCCCGTGTAGTGGCGCACGATCTCGCGCCAGAAATACACGGACGACACATTGCGGCGCAGTTCGCGCACTTCCCACTGTCCGGCGAATCGATCGAACACCAGTTGCGCTGCCGCGCGACCAACACCATGCCGTCGCATCTCGGTCTCGACGTAAAACTCTTGCATGCGAAACGCGTCGAGCGACGGCAGCGGGAGGCGAGTGAACATGGAAAACCCAGCAGGCAATCCATCGCGCATCAACAGCATCACGATGTTGCGCCGATCACCGAACCACTCATCGAGACCTCGACTCACCTCCGCCGCCGTCACACGTCGACGCGCCAACTCGCCGAGCCAGTTCGCGTAACTGCGCTCAAGCCATGCGTATTGCTGCGGCGCCTGCCGTGCATCTCTCAGGCTAACGGTCATGACGAGGAGAGTCCCAAAAAAAACAAACCCGGGAAGTGGCGTGCCACCGTCCCGGGTTCGTTCAGGAGCCTTGCGGCTCCCGCGTTGCAATTTCCGTCAGGAAATTACTTCGCGGCCTCGGCGGGAGCCGGGGCAGCAGCGGCGTCGGCAGCCGGAGCAGCGGCGGCGTCAGCAGCCGGAGCAGCGGCGTCGGCAGCCGGGGCGGCCTCAGCAGCAGGAGCCTCAGCGGCAGGAGCCTCAGCAGCCGGAGCAGCCTCGGCCGGAGCCTCAGCAGGCTTGCCACCGCAGGCGGTCAGGGCGAGCGCCGCGAGAACGGCGCTAAGAGCGAGCTTCGTCTTCATTTAGTTTTCCCCAAAAAGTAGAGACAAGAATGAATCAAACAACCTAGCTAGTTTGTCTGGCGGCTTGCGCCGCGCGCGAATTCTATAGGGTTTTTTCGTGGTTGTGAACGACCATTCGGCCTAGAATTCGGGCTTCGCCTCGAGGAGCCCCCATGTCGCAACCCAGTCCCGCTCGCCCCACCAGTGAGCACATCCACCTACGGCAACAAGATCCCGAATAATTTTAAAATTGGATTCTAAATAGGAATAAGTTCCCGAAATAGAAATTTGCGAAGAACCCGAATTAGTCAATACCGTATACCCAGAACTATTGATATTATAGTTTCCATTGGGTCCACCTGCATCATAAAGCATTAAATCTGTTCCGCACAATACTGAACTTGAACCCGTG
>RGWK01000454.1 GCA_010029775.1 Gammaproteobacteria bacterium | reverse complement strand
CGGGAGCGGGAGCAGGGTGTGTCGCCAGCACGTCGTCTCTCGAGTCCGAAGGAGCAATCACGATTCTGGGTCGAGACGGGGTCAAAGTTGGTGATCTCAACAGCGGTTTATCCCTTCAACTGGTTTCGTCGAATGGATCCTTGTCATTCGGTCAGGTGAATTTCGGCCTTGAGGATTTGGATGGGACTAATAGTGCAGTTCGGCTGAGCAGTGCCGCAGATCTCGATGTGGACCTTGGGAAATTCACCAATTTCGGATCTTCGATCGAGATGGAGTCCACCGCCGGTCGGTTGAGGGTGGGCAGTTTCAACGGCGGCACCTTTACACCCGACGGCTCGTTAAATTCGACCGGTGTGATTACCCTGCGAGGTAAGACGGGCGTTGACGTCGGGATGATGCTGGCCCGTCGGGATATCACGTTGGAGGCCTTGGAAGGCCGAGTCTCTTTTGATTCGGCGTTCGCGGCGGTGAGCGAATCGCAAAATCAGGATGCTGTTCCCAGCAATATCCAAATTACCGGTCGCGACGGGGTGACCGGCGTTGCAGCTTGGAGTCTTGACGGTAACGTCAATATCGCGGCCCCGCAGGGGGCTGTGACGATCAGTAGTGTGGAGGCGTCGTCGTGGGATTCCGCCCGTAAACCCGCTGTCCAGATCACGGCGCAGGGCAACGTCTCGGTCATTGATGGTGATCTAGACGCTGAGGTACTCGCTGATGGCAACATCGATATCACCTCGAGCCAAGGTCGGGTTCTGATTGAGGGCGATACCGTAAGTACTACGGGTCGTGTGCAACTGACCGCACAAACGGGCGTCACTGCTCAAGTTGTTAAGGCGGGTAGTTTCGTCGACGCGCAGGCTAAGGCCGGCGCTGTGCAGGTCGGCAATATCGTTGGCGCTGGCGCAAAGACGGCACCGAGTTCGGGCCCGGCGGATGCGTGTGCCGGCAATGCGGTGTGCGTGCAAGCGGGGACGGGGGCCACAGCGAGCTCGAGCACAACCTACTCGGTCAGCACAGGAAGTATCACGGCGAGCGGCGGTGGAGTGCTCGTCGGGGGGCCGAACGGCGTGCTCGTGAACGGCGAGCTACGGACGAGCGATGCGTCGATCGCGCTCAATTCGAGTCAGTCGGGCGTGAAAACTTCGGCGGTGAATTTGCTCGATGCGACCAGCGCGTCGCAGCGAAAGTTGCAGGTCCAAGCCCGCGGCAAAGTTGAGATGGGCGCGATCTCGGTCGGTCCCGCGGCAGTGGATCTGTCGTCCGCCGAAGATGAACTCGTACTCGATCAAATTACGCTCGGTGGTGCACTGAGCCTGAGGAGTCGGGCCAACTTGACGGTAAACCCCTCGAAGCTCAGCGGCGGGTCGAGTTACTCGATCAGTTCGACGGGCGGTGAACTGCGGATCGGCAGCGTGACTGCCGGAACATTCACTGCCGGTGATCTCAGCGTGTCAGGCGGTGGTGTGACACTGGCAGGGCAGACTGCGCTGCGGGCGGGCAACGTGACTGCACGCGATGCGATCGATATG
>RGWK01000453.1 GCA_010029775.1 Gammaproteobacteria bacterium | reverse complement strand
GGCAAGATCACCGCGGGCGATCGGGCTGGAGACTACGATGTCACCGTATCGGGTACCTCGGTTAGCGTTGTCGATGTGGAGGCGCGCGATGACGTGACGTTGTCGGCCACTGGGTCAGCGGGCACTTTGGCGTTCGGCTTTTTGACAGCGCCGGATGCTCTGACTCTCTCCACTGCATCGACATTGAACTTTGATCCTTCGGTACTGGGGCAGTCGAGTCCGAAAGCACTGTCGTTCATTTCGACGAGTGGGGCGATTTGCCTCGGGACCGTGAACAACAATTCGTGCACGCCCGGTGCGTTCAACCGCAGCGGCACGTCCCTGACTCTGAGCGCCCTGCAGGACATCCGCATCGGTGATGTGACCGCTGATGCAGTCAAACTGGATTCTTCGTCCGGTGCGATCACTGTAGGAAACGTCAGTAGCGCCCAATATGTTGTAGCGCGCGCTGAGGTGGGATCAATCACTTTGGGTACGGTCGGGGCTGGATCAGCGACTTATCAAGTCTTCAATGGCGCTGCTCCGGCCTCGGAGCTCGCCTGCAACATGAAGGTCATCTGCATCATCTCCGGATTTACGTCCGGCACGGTGGGTGCCGGCAGCCGACGTGTGACCGTCGGTAACATCACGGCGAGTAACGACGTGGAGATCAGTGGGCGGGATGGCGTGCAGATGGCTGCTCTGAGCACCATCGCGAGAATCCGCATTAGCGCGTTGGAAGGCGCCGTTGCAGCGACGGGCAACATTCTGGCGTCGGGGCCAACAGCCCTGCACGATATTCGTATTCGCGGTAACGCGATCTCGCTGCAGGATGTGACGTCCACCAATCAGAGCATTGCGATCCACCACACCCAAGGCGGCACCGGCAACATCACGGTGGGCAACTTGTCGGCTGGTCAGAACGTTCAGATCATTACCCCAAGCGGCAGCGTCACCACCGGAAACATCAGTGCGCGCAGCGACAGTTGGTCAGCCGATGCGGATGCGCTGTTCGGATCGACGGCGGCGAACTCGCCGTGCGGCGCTTACGCTGTTTGTATCTACGCGGGCGGTGTCAGCGGTGGAGTTTTCAGCTACAGCGCAGCGTCATCAGGCACACAGTCGATCAGCACAGGGACCATAACGACCACCAACCGCCCGAGCAACGTTACCAACGGCGGTGGCGTATTGCTCAACGGTCGAACCGGCGTGACTACTAACGGGACTGTGGATGCCAAAGGCTCGGTTCGGCTCAACGCGATAAATGGGCGCATCTCGACGAGCGCCGGGTCGGTCACCGCAGGCGATGGTGTTGATATCCAGGCGGGCGTCAAGACCAGCGCGATAAACGGTGAGGATCCCTACGTCGCCGACAGCGGCACCTTCGATATCAACGTCGGTAACGTTACGGCCAACAACGGCTCGGTACTTATCAACGCCCGCGAAGGAGTGAGCGCGAGCACAGTGACACAGCAGCGCAGTAGCGCCACGGTGCCGACGGTGCCGGAAATCGATATTCAGAGCCGCAACGGCAGCGTTCAAGCGACGGTG
>RGWK01000452.1 GCA_010029775.1 Gammaproteobacteria bacterium | reverse complement strand
CCCGTGGTGCGCGATGTACTCGCCCACGATCGCGAGGGCTTGGTCGCCGAGATCCGCCGAGTGAGTGAGGCGGCGCGAGCAGGGCGCGCGCGCCGCGAAGAACTCACCGGCTCGACCATCACCGTGACGAGCCTCGGCAAGCTCGGCGGCATCGTTTCAACCCCCATCCTTAACTTGCCCGAGGTCGCGATTGTGGGCGTCAACAAGGCGGTGGAGCGGGTGGTCGCACTTGATGGCAAAATAGCCATTCGGCGTATGATGAATCTCTCGTCGTCCTTTGATCACCGTTTCGTGGATGGCTTCGATGCCGCGGCCATGATCCAGGCGTTGAAGGTTCGCCTCGAGCATCCCACGGAGATTTTCGGCGAATGAGCAGCAACCCCCGCAATGCGCCCTTCGGCAGCATCCTCTCGGACACCATGGCGATCGCCCACTACCGTAACGGCGCCTGGTCGGCGATGGAATTGCGCAAGACCGGCACGCTCGAGATTCACCCCGCCGCCCACGCATTGCATTACGGCAGCACCTGCTTCGAGGGCTTCAAGGCGTATCGCCATGCCGATGGGTCCGTGCACATCTTCCGCATGGCACGGCACATCGAGCGCATGCGCCGCAGTGCCGAGGCGCTGATCCTGCCCGAGCCCGACCCGCAGTTGCTGGCTTCCATGGTCACAACGCTCATCGACCGAGTCCGGGCCGACGTGCCCGAGGCACCGGGCGCGCTCTATCTGCGCCCGTTGCTGTTCGGCACGATGGCCAACATCGGTGCCGCGGCGACGCCCTCCAACGAAGCCTGCCTCGTTGTGCTCGCGAGCCCGGTATGGGACTACTTCGCAGGCGGCATCCGCCCGCTGAAGATTCTGGTTGAGGAACAGGCACAGCGCTGCGCGCCGCACCTGGGCATGGTCAAGACCGGCGGCAATTACGCTGCGGCCATGGGGCCGACGCTCGCCGCCCGCAAGGCGTACGGCATCGACCAGGTGCTGTTCTGCCCGGGTGGCGAGGTGCAGGAGACCGGGGCTTCGAACTTTCTGCTGATTCGCCCCGGACACATTCTCACCCGCAGTCTCGATCCGAGTTTCCTGCATGGCGTTACGCGTGATTCGCTGCTGACCCTGGCGCGCGATCTTGGCTACCGGGTCGAGGAGCGCGTGTTCTCGGTGGACGAGATGATGGACTGGGTTCGCACCGGCGAGGCCGCACTGTCGGGTACGGCGGCGGTGCTCTCGGGCGTCGGCACGCTGGTGCGCAATGGCAACGAACGGCCGGTCGCGGACGGCCAGGTGGGGCCCGAAACCCTCAAGCTGCGCGCCGCACTCGTGGCCATCCAGCAAGGCACCGCGCCCGATACTCACGACTGGCTGACCCGGGTCTGAGCTTGGCTTGACAGGGCAGGGGGCGGCGACGAAACTGCCGGCCCCGTCGGTGCCCAGCCCGACCGGACGCACCCGAAAAGGAAAGGTAGCTCAGCTGGTTAGAGCACGGCACTCATAATGCCGGGGTCGAGGGTTCGAGTCCCTCCCTTTCCAC
>RGWK01000451.1 GCA_010029775.1 Gammaproteobacteria bacterium | reverse complement strand
CTGCGCAGCCGCTCCCAGTCTGAGACGGCGTGGGCGATGTTGGCCGACAGGCTTGGGATGCCGTTGCGCTCGAACAGCAGCCCCAGGCTCTTGAGCCACTCGTGGATGGGGTTGAGCATGTAGTTGGTGGCCGCCAGCAGCAGCCACTGGCCTTCGTTGATGGGGATGTCTTCGAAGCGGTAGTAGGTGTAGACCTCGCCCATGAAGTCGCGGGGTCGCCAAGTCTTTTCCTGGCGCTCACGGATGCGGGTGACGATCTCGTTGGCCAGGGTGTGCACACGGGCCGGGACGCGGTAGGACTGCTCCAGGACGGTGATGCGGCCGCGGAAGGACAGAAAGCTCTTGACGTCAGCGCCGGCCCAAGTGAATACTGCCTGATCGTCGTCTCCGGCGAGGAAGACTCTTTTCGCCTTTTCGGCCAGGGCCTCGACCAAATTCCACTGTAATCGGCTTAGGTCCTGCGCTTCGTCCACAATGAGGACGTCAAGCTCAGGCAGGTGATCTGACTCGACCACGGCAAGCTCGAGCAGGTCGGTGAAGTCCAGCAGGTAGTTGGCGTTCTTGTAATGACGATAAGTTCGCTCGACAAATTCGAAGTGATGCCACTCGATGTCCAGCCCACTCTGGTTGTAATGTTGGCGTAGGTCAACCCCTCGAATACGCGCCAAGTTGATCTCGTTGAGTATCGGGTTGTCCGCCTTAACGAACGCCTCTTCATCGTCGGATGATAAGTTGAGTTCGATCCCGGCTTGTTGGGCAAATTCACGGAAGTTCTCCGCCTGCATGATGTCCTGGGTCCGCGTTCCGAGGACGTGGAAGGCCAGGGAATGCAGCGTGCGGAAGTAGGGGAAGTCCGTGCGCGGGTTGAGCTGGGGAAACTTTTGCAGCGCCCGGTCCCGGGCCTCGTGCGCTGCCTTGCGGGTGAAGCTGAAGTAGCCGATGCTGTGAGGCGATGTCCCGGCTCCGAGCTCGCGGTCCACCACGTTGAGCAGATAGGTCGTCTTGCCCGCGCCGGGGGGACCGAAGATTTTGTTGACTTCAGTCGTCATGGCCTTCCCAGATCATGTCGTACCGCCAAACAAGGATTGGGGTATCTGGGCCCACGTAGGCGCCTTCGATGTTGAATTCGATGTACTCCCGGGCCTCGTCCTCGTTCATGCCGTCACGCACAAGGATGTTGCGGATTTCTTCCGCGTCGTAGACCAGCACCTGCACGCTGCAGCCGTTGGTCCCCCAGATGTAGGCGGGGCCGATGATGGCCTCGTCAAAGCCGTCAATTTTTAACATTAGAACGGGCTCTCCTCGCGCTTGGTCTGCGTAGTGAACGGGGCGTCCTGCTTGTTGAAGCGGGGGATGCGCCAGCAGCGCACGGTCCGGCCTTTGAGGAACAGGCTGATGGGCTCGCCGCCGATGTCGCGCATGCGCTGGGCCATCTTGGGCGCGGTCATGCCCTTGAAGTTGTTGCGCAGCAGGTGGCCCTCGAGGTCCTTCATGCGGAAGTAGGTCTTGGCCTCATCGTCGTCGGTATAG
>RGWK01000046.1 GCA_010029775.1 Gammaproteobacteria bacterium | reverse complement strand
CGTCTGACGCAACGCGGCGAGCAGAGCCTGCCGGGCTCGGAGACGCGTGTACCGCATCTGGTGTTCTCCGACGGGCTCGCCTCGGTCTCGGTGTTCATCGGCGTTGACCAGCCACCATTCGGTCCGGGCGAGGGGGGGCGCGAGCGTCGCATGGGCGCCTCGACCGCCTATTCCGCCTTCGTCAACGGGCAACACGTGGTGGTGGTCGGCGAAGTTCCGGTGCGCACGGCGCGGCTGATCGCCTCGCAGATCCGCGCGGCCCAGCCGGCCGAACCGGCCAGGCCCGCCGAGCCCGTCAAACCGGCCGAACCCGCTAAACCGGCTGAACCGGCCAAACCCGCTGTTCCTCTGCAACCGGCGAGCCCGGTTGAACCGTGAGCGGCCGCCTCACGCTGCTGACCCGCGAGGGCTGTGGCTTGTGCGAGGAGTTCGCGCTCGAACTGCAGGATTTGCGCTCTCGGCTTGCCTTGCCGGAGCTTGAAACCCGTGATGTCGACTCCGATCCGGAGTGGTTGCGTCGGTTCGGGCATCAGATCCCGGTGCTGCTGTGGGATGGCGTGCCGATCGCCGTCACGCGACTCGACGCTGGGGAGATCGAACGGCTGTTTCGGGTGCGCTGAGGCTGTCGCCGCCGTGGCAGCGGGGCGGTGGTGGGCCCCCTCCGTTATACTGACCGGCTTTTAGTCGCCAATTTTCGGGCCGCGCTGGCCCGCCTCCCGGAACCGATGCAAAACATCCGCAATTTCTCGATCATCGCCCATGTCGATCACGGCAAGTCCACGCTCGCCGACCGGTTGATCCAGTTGTGCGGCGGTCTCGAGGCGCGCGAGATGCAGAGCCAAGTGCTCGACTCCATGGCGCTCGAGCGCGAGCGCGGCATCACCATCAAGGCGCAGAGCGTCACGCTGTACTACACGGCGCGTGATGGGCAGCGCTACCAGCTCAATCTCATCGATACGCCGGGGCATGTCGACTTCTCTTACGAGGTGTCGCGCTCGCTGGCTGCCTGCGATGGCGCACTGCTCGTGGTGGATGCCTCGCAGGGCGTCGAAGCGCAGAGCGTGGCCAACTGCTACACCGCGATCGAGCAGGGGCTCGAAGTGCTGCCGGTGATCAACAAGATCGATCTGCCCTCGGCGGATCCGCCCAAGGTGATCCGGGAAATCGAGGAAATCATCGGCATCGAGGCTCAGGACGCCGTACGCGTGTCCGCCAAGACCGGCGAGAACGTGCCCGAGTTGCTCGAGGAGATCGTCAAACGCATTCCGGCGCCGAAGGGCGATCCGCAGGCGCCGCTGCAGGCATTGATCATCGACTCGTGGTTCGACAACTACGTGGGTGTGGTGTCCTTGGTGCGTGTGGTTAACGGCTCGATCAAGATCGGCGACAAGATCCGCGTCATGTCGACGGTCGGCTTCGTCATCGCCGGCATCAAGGAAATCGACGGCGCGCCGGTGGGCGATACCATCACCCTCGACGGCAAGCCCTGCGCGGCGCCGCTGCCCGGCTTCAAGCAGGTGCAGCCGCGCGTGTTCGCGGGGCTGTTCCCGGTTAACGCGGACGACTACGAGGCGTTCCGTGATGCGCTCGCCAAGCTGCGGCTCAACGACTCTGCGTTGCATTACGAGCCCGAAGTGTCGGGCGCCCTTGGCTTCGGCTTTCGCATCGGCTTTCTCGGCTTGCTGCACATGGACATCGTGCAGGAGAGGCTCGAGCGCGAGTACAACCTGGATCTGATCACCAGTGCGCCCACCGTGATCTACGAGGTCGGCCTCACGAGCGGCGAGAACGTGTATGTCGATAACCCGGCCAAGTTGCCGGCACCCAATCTGGTGGCGGAGATCCGCGAGCCGATCATCACGGCCAATATCCTCGTGCCTCCCGACTATGTGGGCGCGGTGCTGCAGTTGTGCACCGAAAAGCGCGGCTCGCAGAAAAAGATGCAATACCTCGCTAACCAGGTGTCGCTGCAGTACCAGCTGCCGCTCGCCGAGGTGGTGCTCGATTTCTTCGATCGGCTGAAGTCTGCGAGCCGCGGCTATGCCTCGTTTGACTACGAGTTCAGCCACTTCCAGACGGCGCCGCTCTCCAAGCTCGACATCCTCATCAACGGCGACAAGGTCGATGCGCTGTCCATCATTGTGCACCGTGACAGCGCCTATCAGCGCGGGCGGGAGCTCGTCGACAAGATGCAGGAGCTCATACCGCGCCAAATGTTCGAGGTGGCGGTGCAGGCGGCGATCGGTTCGCACGTGATTGCGCGTGCAACAGTCAAGGCGCTGCGCAAGAACGTACTCGCCAAGTGCTACGGCGGTGACATCAGCCGCAAGCGCAAGCTGCTCGAGAAGCAGAAAGAGGGCAAGAAGCGCATGAAGCAGGTGGGCTCGGTGGAAATCCCGCAGGAAGCATTCCTCGCGGTACTCAAGGTAGGCAGGAAGTGACCATGCTCGATGTCGTAGCTTCGCTGATGTCTCTGTTCACGTTGCCGGTGCTGCTGGTATGCGTGGTGGACGATTGGTTCTTAAGGCCACGCCGGCAGTTGCGGGGCACGGCAGCGGCACCCGTCGATGACCCGTTGCTGATGAAGATCTTGTACACGCTGTTGCCGGTGCTGGTGGTGGCGAGTTTCTACAGCCTGATGACGGCGCAGCGCGCGAACTTCAGCTTGCTGCTGGTTGTCATCACGCTGGTTTCCGGAGTTGTCTGGCTGATCGATCACCGACTGCTCGCGCCGCGGCGTGTGGCGGCGGCTCGTGCCGCAGGCCGGGATCCGGCGAACCTCGAGACGCCAGGAACCGTTGATTACGCGCGGAGCTTCTTTCCGATCATGGCGGTGCTGCTCATCGTGCGCTCGTTCATGTTCGAGCCTTATCGCATTCCCTCCGATTCCATGATGCCGACCTTGCTCGACGGCGATTTCATTCTGGTCAACAAATACGCGTATGGACTGCGTCTGCCGGTCACCCAGGAGAAGGTGCTCGATGTGGGTGCGCCGCAGCGCGGCGATGTGGCGGTGTTCCGTTATCCGCCCGACCCAGGCGTGAACTATGTCAAGCGCGTGGTAGGCCTGCCGGGCGATCTTGTGGAGGTGCGTAATGATCAGTTGATCATCAACGGCAAGCCCGTGCCGCTGCGTCAACTTGGTCGGTACGAGGACGGGTGCTATCAAAATATGCGCCTCGCAGAGGAAGAGTTCGACGGCCGCAAGCACCAGGTGCTGCATTGCCTGAGTTCGGATCCGCTGGCCGTGCCGCCGCTGCCGGCCTGCAATCGCAGCATCCTGCAGGGCTACATCTGCAACGAGTCAACGGCCGGCATCAACGCCGACAGCGGCGATCGCATCATGCAGGTACCGGCCGGGCAGTACCTCATGGTCGGCGATAATCGCGACAACAGTTCTGATGGTCGCGTCTGGGGCTTCGTCGACGAGTCGCTGCTCGTTGGCAAGGCGAGTCTCGTCTGGTTCAACTGGGATCTGCAGCGCTCGGGCGGACCGAACTGGTCACGCATCGGCACGTCCATCGAATGAGCGTGATGCGCGCCGATTGGCCGACCCGGTGGTTGCGCGAACGGCTCGGCTACGAGCCGCGGGAAGCGGGCTTGTTCACCGCGGCGCTGACGCATCGCAGCGCCTCGGGGCGCAACAACGAGCGCCTCGAGTTTCTGGGTGATGCGGTATTGAACCTGCTGATCGCCGAGCTGCTCTACGAGCGCTTCCCTGATTGCACCGAGGGTGAACTCAGCCGGCTGCGGGCGAGTCTCGTCAGCGCTGAGCCGCTCGCGAACATTGCGCAGTCGATTTCGCTCGGCGACGAGTTGCAGCTCGGTTCGGGAGAGCTCAAAACGGGCGGCTTTCGTCGCCAGTCGATCTTGGCCGATGCGCTCGAGGCGCTGATCGGCGCGGTCTACCTCGATCAGGGTCTCGAAGCAGCGCGCTCGCTCGTGGTGCGCCTCTGTGCGGGGCATCTGGCCACGTTGCCACGACCCGAGGACCTGAAGGATCCCAAGACTCGGCTGCAGGAACACCTGCAGGCGCGTGGCCATGCCTTGCCGAATTACGTGGTCGAGTCGGTGCAGGGCGAGGCGCATGAGCAGCATTTCTCGGTGCGTTGCGAGGTGCCGCAGCTCGGGCTCAGTGCGGGGGGCGAGGGGTCCAGTCGGCGTCGGGCCGAGCAGGATGCGGCGCAGCGGATCCTGCGACAGATCGACGAGGCGTTGGCATGACGGACACGACTGTAGGTACGGCGGCGGAAGTCGCCCATTTTCGTGCGGGGTTCGCCGCACTCGTCGGCCGACCCAATGTCGGCAAGTCGACGCTGCTCAATGCCCTCGTAGGGGAGAAGATTTCCATCGTCACGCCTCGGCCGCAGACGACTCGGCACCGGATTACCGGACTCGTCAATCGTCCCGGAGTGCAGATCGCATTCGTCGATACACCCGGCCTGCACGATGGTGGCAAGCGCGCGCTCAACCGGGCCATGAATCGTGCCGCGGCTGGCGCGTTGATCGATGCCGATCTCGTGGTGTTCGTGGTCGAGGCGCTGCGCTGGGGGCCGGAGGACGAGGCGGTGCTGCAGCGGATCCGCGATAGCGGTCGCCCGGCCATTGCGGTCGTCAGCAAGGTCGACACGGCACGGCCGCGCGAGCGGCTGCTGCCCTTCATCGAGACACTCGCCGGGCGTCACGGCTTTCGTGCGATCGTGCCGGTGAGTGCCACGCGCCGGGACAATCTCGAGCCGCTCGTCAGTGCCATCGCCGCAGAGTTGCCCGAATCGCCGCAGCTTTTCGACGAACAGGATCGGACCGATCGGGATTTGCGCTTTCGCATCACGGAGATCATCCGTGAAAAACTCACCCTCGAACTCAATCAAGAGGTGCCCTACGGCATCGCGGTGGAGATCGAGAAGATGGTCGAGGAGCCGATGGACAGCGGCGGCACTCGTCAGCTGATCCACGCCGTGATCTGGGTCGATCGCGAGGGTCAAAAGCCGATCGTCATCGGCGCGCGTGGTGAGCGTCTGAAGCGCGTCGGCAGTTCGGCGCGGCGGGACATCGTCGCGCTGCTCGGTCAGCGTTGTCACCTCGAACTGTGGGTCAAGGTGCGCGAGAACTGGGCGGATAACGCTCAGGCACTGCGCTCGCTCGGACTTGAGTGAATGTCGGCCAGCCGTCGTCGCGTCGAACTCGCGCCGCTGTACGTGCTGCATCACCGGCCCTGGCGTGACACGAGTCGGATGCTTGAGGTGTTCACCCGCGAGCATGGTCGCCTGACCCTGTTCGCGCGCGGCGTTCGCGGCCCCAAATCGCGCACGGCTTCGTTGCTGCAGCCCTTCCGGCGTCTGCTCGGGAGCTGGAGCGGCAGTGGCGATGCGGGTCAGCTGACTGCTGTGGAGGCGGCTCCGATGGCGCAGCAGGATGGTGCGCTCGAGTTGCCCGCAGCGGCGCTGCTGTCGGCGTGGTATCTCAATGAATTGCTGCTGAAGCTGACGTTGCGCACGGATGCCCAACCGATGATTTTCGATTTATACGACGAGGCGCTCGGTCTGCTCCGCGCGGGCGAGCCCGTGCCGCCGGTGCTGCGCATGTTCGAGCGTCGTCTGCTCGAACTGCTCGGCTACGGTATCGAGTTCGGCAGCGAGGCGCGCACGGGCGCCGCGCTGCAGCCCGAGGCGTATTATCATTTCCACCCGGGGCTGGGCTTCGTGGAAACCCGCGCAGCCGCCACCGACGGAGTGTTCGCCGGGCGTACCTTGCTCGCGATCGCTGCGGAACATTGGCAGGAGAGTGGCGTGCTGGAAGATGCCCGGAAAATCATGCGCCTTGCGCTCGATGGCGCCCTGGAGGGACGCGAGTTGCGTACCCGTGATGTGGCCCGAGCCGTGAGCCGTCGTACGGCGCCGCGCCGCGGTGAGCCCTCATGAGCCTTGCGCCGCTCGTCCTCGGGGTCAACATCGACCACGTCGCCACACTTCGGCAGGCCCGTCGTATTGATTATCCCGATCCGGTCAAGGCTGCGCTCACCGCCGAGCGCGCCGGGGCGCACAACATCACGCTGCATCTGCGCGAGGATCGGCGCTGCTCGCAGCGGAGGGCATCCGCGTCGCCCTGTTCATCGATCCGGAGCCTGCACAAATCGAGGCGAGTGCCCGAGTCGGTGCACCCGTCATCGAACTGCACACGGGGCGCTATTGCGAGGCGAGCGGCAAAGACGCCGAGCACGAACTCGAGCGGCTGCGCGCCGGGGCGCGTCTGGCTGCCCGCCTAGGCCTCGAGGTGCACGCGGGGCATGGCCTGCACTACACCAATGTGCAGGCGGTGGCGGCCATCCCGGAGATCGTTGAACTCAACATCGGCCATTCGATTATCGCCCGCGCGGTGTTCGATGGGCTTGCGGTCGCAGTGCGCGAGATGCAAGCGGCGATGGACCAAGGTCGCGCGCAAGCCGCGTCAACGAGGACGCCCGAGTGAGCGTGCTCGTGTTCGATATCGAGACCGTGCCGGATGTGGAGCTCGGACGACGCGTCTATGGTCTTGAAGGGTTGAGCGATGAGTCGGTGGCGGAGGCCATGTTCGCGCAGGCCCGCAAGCATGGCGGCAGCGAATTCCTGCCCCACGAGCAGCACCGTATCGTCGCCATTTCCTGCGTGCTGCGGCGGGGCGACTCACTGAAGGTGTGGAGCCTTGGTGACCTGCAGGCCGATGAGTCGGAACTCGTGACGCGTTTTTTCGAGGGCATCGATCGCTACACGCCGACCCTCGTGTCCTGGAACGGCGGGGGTTTCGATCTGCCGGTGCTGCACTACCGGGCACTGCGTCACAGCGTGGTGGCAAAGCGTTACTGGGAGACGGGTAGCGAGGATCAAAGTTTTCGCTGGAATAATTACCTCAGTCGCTACCACGAGCGGCACACTGATCTGATGGATGTGCTGTCGGCGTATCAGCCGCGCGCCAAGGCGAGTCTGTCCGATATGGCCTATCTGCTCGGCCTGCCCGGTAAGCTCGGTTTCGCCGGTGATCAAGTGTGGCCAGCCTACGCCGCCGGCAATCTGCAGGCGATCCGTCGCTACTGCGAGACCGACGTGCTCAACACCTGGCTCATCTACCTGCGCTTCCAGATGATGCGCGGACACCTTGATGCCCAGGAACTTGCCGCCGAGGAGCAGCGGGTACGTGAGCTGCTCGCCGAGTCGTCGGAGCCGCATCATGCGGAATTTCTGGCCGAGTGGCCGGCTGCGGCTGTGCGCGGGGCCGCATGAGTCGCGCGGCTCGCCGCGCCTTGCCGGAGTTGGTGGAGGAGGGGACGGTGGTCGCCCTCAACCATGATGGCGATGGCGTCATTCGCGACAGTAAGACGGTCTTCGTCGCCGGTGCACTTGAGGGTGAGCGCGTGCGCTTTCAGCGCACCGCCAGACACCGCCAGCACGATGAAGCGCAATTGCTCGAAGTGCTCGATGCCTCGCCCTCGCGAGTCGAGCCGCGATGCGCCCACTTTGGCCTCTGCGGCGGCTGCGCGTTGCAGCATCTTGCGCCGTCGGCGCAGCTGGCGAGCAAGCAACGTGAACTTGCCGAGACACTCGAGCGCATTGGCAAGGTGACGCCGCGGGAGTGGCTGGCACCCATCGAAGGACCCACGTGGGGCTACCGACGGCGCGCACGGCTCGGCGCCAAATATGTCGCCAAGCGTGGTCGGGTGCTCGTCGGCTTTCGCGAGCGCCGTAAACCTTACGTGGCAGCACTTGAGCGCTGCGAGATTCTCGCCTCACCGGTCGATGCACTGATCACGCCACTGGCGGAACTGCTGACGGGACTTGAGGCCCGGCAGTCGATCCCGCAAATCGAGGTGGCCGTTGGCGAGTCGGTGACCGTCCTCGTCTTCCGTGTGCTCGAGGAGCTCTCGAGCGGCGATCGGGCTGCACTGCTGGCCTTCGAGGCCGAGCATGGCCTGCGGGTGTATGTGCAGCGCGGTGGCCCCGACACAGTGCAGCCGCTGCAGGGCGAGCCCGTGCGCCTGCATTACAGCCTGCCTGCCGAGGGACTGCGCTTCGAGTTCCTGCCGACGGATTTCGTGCAGATCAACGCCGAGGTCAATCGTGCGCTCGTGGCGCACGCGATGACGCAGTTGCAGGCGGGTCCTCACGATCGTGTGCTCGATTTGTTCTGTGGTCTCGGCAACTTCACCTTGCCCCTGGCGCGCCGGGCTCGTGAGGTGGTGGGCGTGGAGGGCGATGCGGCGCTGGTCGAACGGGCGTGGCACAACGCCACGCTCAATGCGCTGCACAACGTTAGCTTCAAAGCCGCCAACCTCTTCGATCCTGCGGTCTTGGCCGCAGTGATGGGTGGCCCATTCGATCGCGTGCTGCTCGATCCGCCGCGCGCTGGTGCGCTCGAGATATTGCCGCAACTCGCTGCGCTCGCGCCGCGACGCGTGGTTTACGTGTCCTGCCATCCGGGCACGCTGGCGCGTGATCTCGGTCTGCTGTGTCATGAGCATGGTTTCCAACTGGTTGCGGCTGGAGTGATCGACATGTTTCCGCATACGCATCACGTCGAATCGATCGCAGTATTGGAGCGCGCGCGATGACGCTCGGGCCCCTGATGGTGGATCTCGAGGGTACGGTGCTGCAGCCGGCGGAGCGCGAGATCCTCGCGCACCCGCTCGTCGGCAGCGTGATCCTGTTCTCCCGCAACTACGCGGATCCGGAGCAACTGCGTCGGCTGGTTGCGGACATCCATGCGGTACGCTCCCCGGCGCTGATCGTTGCGGTTGATCACGAAGGTGGTCGAGTGCAGCGCTTTCGCAGCGGTTTTTCGCGTCTGCCGCCTGCGCGTCGAATCGGCCACGAATACGACGCCGCGCCGCGAGCCGGGCTTGCGCTCGCCCGCGAGATGGGGTGGCTGATGGCGGCGGAACTGAGGGCGTACGGCGTCGATTTATCGTTCGCGCCCTGCGTCGATCTCGACTACGGCGTGAGCGAGGTGATCGGCGATCGGGCCTTGCACCGCTCTGCAGCGGTGGTGGGCGAGCTTGCGGTGGCCTACATGGCCGGTATGAAGGCGGCCGGAATGGCGGCTACCGCCAAGCATTTTCCGGGGCACGGCGCGGTCGTTGCCGACTCGCACCATGATCTGCCGGTCGATCGGCGAGCCTTGATCGACATGGATCAGGACCTTGCGCCGTATCGCTTGTTGATCGACAACGGCTTGCCCGCTGTGATGGTGGCGCACGTGCTGTATCCGGACATCGATTCGGTGCCGGCCAGTGCCTCGGCGCGCTGGATTCGCGGCCTATTGCGTACGGAGATGCGCTTTCAGGGCGTGGTATTCGCCGACGATCTGTCGATGGCGGGAGCCGCCTCGGTGGGCGGTATCGTCGAGCGCGCCGAGCGCGCGCTGGCCGCCGGCTGCGATGTGCTGCCGGTGTGCAATCACCGGCCTAGCGTCGAGTTGCTGCTCGATGGGTTCAAGGCCGCCGCAGATCCTGCCTCCGCACTGCGCCGTGTGCGCCTGCGGGGCAAGCCTGCGCCCGATCCCGAAACGCTGCGTGCCTCGCCTGTGTGGCAGGCGGCCCAGCAGGCGCTGGCGCGCACCGAGACCCCGCCTGATCTGCGCCTCGCCTGAGCTACCGAGCAAGCCCGTTCAGGGGGATAAACCCGTTCAGGGGGATAAAGCAGCTCCGCGGGCTAAAGCGGCTCAGCGCGCTACGGGCGTGACCACAGCGATCACACCGAGTCCGGGATTGTCGTAGTAGTTCTTTTCGTTGAGCCGGACCCGACGGATCTCGCTCAGTTGCCAGCTTGCGCCGTTGTCGGCCGTGAACTTCAGGTTCATGCCGAAATGCAGCAAGGAGCCGCGCTCGAGCAGAAATACGCCGCTGAGTCCCGGGCTCTGTATGCCGACCCGCTCGATCGGCAAGCCGCTGCGTGAACCCCAGCTGCTCGCGGTCTGCGTCCAGCCGGCATGGGCCAGCACTTTGTAGCCACCCGTCGCGAGACGTTGTCGCGCCCCGCTCAACTGCAACGCCGAAGCCGGCAGGGGTTTGAGAAATCGCGCCGCTTGAGCCGTGCCGCTGGCTGAGTCCGCATCTCGTGCCGAGCGCGCGGGAGGTGCTCCGCCGCCTTCCTCGCGCGGGCCAGTGCCACGAAACACGATGACCTCGATGTTGTACGCCGCGGCACTTGCGGCACCCGCGGGTGCCGGCGTCTGCGCCTCGACGAGCGACATGCCACCAAGTCCCGTCAGCACAACAAAGCCCAGCACAACGCGGGGCAGGCGAATGCAAGAGAGCCTCATGGCGTGATCATAGCCGAGGGCGGCGCGAGCCGTTGCAGCAGTGAGGCCACGAACTCATAACGCTCCGCCTCGTCTTCCAGATCACGCGAGACGCGCAACTTGAGTGGTCCCTCGAGCTTGTACTCGCGGCTGCGATCCTGCAGCAGGCGGATCACGGCCTGTGGCTCGATACGATTATCGGCCTCGAACAGCACATAGCCACCGTGTGCGCCGAAGTCGAGCCGACGAACGCCGAGTTGCCGCGCGCGCAGCCGCAGCCGCGCGTTGCGCAGCAGGTTGTGACTCGCGGTCTTCAGTTCGCCGAAACGATCGACGAGTTCGGTCGTCAACTCATCGAGTGCGGTGTTGTCGGCAGCAGCTGCGATGCGCTTGTAGAGTGCCAAGCGCACGTGTACGTCGGCGACGTAATCGTCGGGCAGCAGCGCCGGCACGCGCATCTCGACCTCGGACTGCGCGGCAAGCGGCGCATCGAGGGCTGGCTTCCGACCTTCCTTCATGGCCTTGACGGCGCGATCGAGCATGTCGAGATACATGCTGAGACCGACCTCGGTCATCTCGCCGCTTTGCCCCTCGCCAAGCAGTTCACCGGCGCCGCGGATCTCAAGATCATGCGTCGCCAGCACGAACCCGGCGCCGAGTTCCTCGAGGGACTCGAGCGCTTCGAGTCGGCGCAGCGCATCGCCCGCGAGGGCCTTGCGCGACGGCACGAGCAGATAGGCATAGGCGCGGTGGTGCGAACGGCCGACGCGGCCCCGCATCTGGTGCAGCTGGGCAAGTCCGAAGCGATCAGCACGATCGATCAGGATGGTGTTGGCACTCGGTACGTCGATGCCGCTTTCGATGATGGTGGTGCAAACCAGGATGTCGAAGCGGCGATGGTAGAAATCGACCATCAGTTGCTCGAGTTCGCGTTCGCGCATCTGGCCATGTCCGATGCGAATGTTCGCCTCCGGCACGAGCTTGACAAGATCGTCGGCAAACTTGCCGATGTCCTTGACCTCGTTGTGCACGAAGTAGACCTGACCGCCACGGCGCAATTCGCGCAGGATCGCTTCGCGGATCGTCGCGTCATTCCACTCGGTGACGAAGGTTTTGATCGCGAGGCGCTCAGCGGGTGGCGTAGCGATCAGCGACAGTTCCCGCAGGCCACCGAGTGCCATGTTGAGCGTGCGCGGAATCGGCGTCGCGGTGAGCGTGAGCACATGCACTTCGGCTCGCATGGCCTTGAGGCGCTCCTTGTCGCGCACCCCGAAGCGGTGTTCTTCGTCGACGATGATCAGGCCCAGATCCTTGAAGCGCACGTCCGCGTGCAGCAGGCGGTGGGTGGCGATGACGATGTCGACGCTGCCGCGTTCGAGACCCTCGATCACCGCGGTGGACTCCTTGCCCGAGCGGAAGCGCGACAGTGATTCGATGCGCACCGGCCAGTCGGCAAAGCGGTCGGCGAAGTTGGCGGCGTGCTGCTGTGCGAGCAGCGTGGTCGGCACGAGCACTACGACCTGTTTGCCCGCCTGCACGGCTACGAAGGCCGCGCGCATAGCCACTTCGGTCTTGCCGAAGCCCACATCACCGCAGACGATGCGATCCATCGGCTGGTCGGAGTCGAGATCGGCGATCACCTTGGCGATAGCGTCGGCCTGGTCTGCGGTCTCCTCGAAGGGGAAGGCATTGGCGAAGGCCTGATACTCGAGATCACGCTGCGCGAGGCGCAGACCGCGCCGCGCCTTGCGCTGTGCGTACAGATCGAGCAGTTCGGCCGCCACGTCGCGCACCTTCTCGGCGGCGCGGCGCTTGGCGCGAGCCCATTGGTCGGTGCCGAGTTTGTGCAGCGGCGCACTGTCTGGGTCGGCACCCGAGTACCGGCTGACAAGGTGCAGCGAGTGCACGGGAACGTACAGCCGATCGCCGTCCTGATATTCGAGTACGAGAAACTCGCCGCTCTGGCCGCCGACTTCCATGATCTGCAGACCGACGTAGCGGCCGA
>RGWK01000450.1 GCA_010029775.1 Gammaproteobacteria bacterium | reverse complement strand
TTGCTTGATTTGGCCCAAGCCCCGATGGAGTCGCCGAGCTTGATGAGTTCGGCCGCGCTGCCGGCGAAGTACGCCGCTTGTGCCCGTGACGCCACCGTTGCGACATCCTGCGCGAGAACAGCCTCAGCGCAGAACGTCAATGAAATCAGCCCAAGGATCCGTGCAAAAGCTTTCATCCGAGGTACTCCCCGACCAATTCGGTCGATTTCTGCCACAGTCGCGCCGCGAGCGCCAGATCGTCCATATGCTTGCCCGCCTCGGGCACCACAGGATTGCAATTTTCGAAGTAGTGACCTGACACGGAGGCCAGCGCCGGTGCCGTAGCTACGTAGCAGCTGGTTGCAGCGCCCGCCTCCACCGATTTCATGAAGGTCCAACCGATCAGCTTCGACAGCGTGCGCTTCCAAGCATCGAAATGGCGACCGAGATTGGTATTGATGATGCCGGGATGCACGGAGTTCGACGTCGCGGTAGAGCCCTGCTCGCGCAGGCGCCGCGCCAGCTCCAGCGAGAACAAGCCATTGGCCAGCTTCGACTGGCCGTACATCTTGTTGGGTTCATAGCCGCGCCTGCCATCGAGATTGTCGAACTCGATGCCCGCAGCCGGGGCCCACTGGTAACCGAGACTCGAGACGACGACCACGCGTCCCTGCGGTGCAGCCTTGAGCTGATCCAGCAGACGATTCACGAGCAGGAAGTGCCCGAGGTGGTTGACGACGAAATGCTTCTCGATGCCGTACACCTGCTCCGGCTTGGGCAGCGCCATGATCCCGGCGTTGCAGATCAGCATGTCGATGGGCATGCCTAGCGTGCGAATGAGTTCGCTCGCGGACACCACGGTGTCCCAGCGTTCGAGCTCGAGCGCAACGGGCGTGGTACGTCCGTTGATGCTGTCACAGGCTGCCTTGGCCTTCTCGAGGGTTCGGCCGGTGCCGATGACGTGCGCGCCGCGCAAGGCAAGCACCCTCATGGTCTCGAGACCGAGCCCCGAGGTTGCGCCTGTCACGAGCACGGTCTTGCCCGAGAGATTCAGGCCCTCGGTGACTTCAAGTGCCGTGCTATCGCCATCGAAGGCACCGAGTGGCACCCCGGGCGGGCGTTGCGTGCCGGATCCCGGTTGACCGCACGAGGTCACTAGCGGCAATGCAGCCACGGCACCGGCACCCTGCAAAAAACGCCGCCGATCGATGTGAGGACGATCGATGTGAGATTGAGCCGTCATGGCCAGACACTCCACGTGAAGGCGAAGGGCATCACTGCCGTGAAGGCTAGCAGAGTCGCCGCCCCCGGTCGCGTCGACCGCGCCTCGAACACGCTGTGGTCAAGCGCTGCCCGTCGATCCGTCACAGGGCTAACGTGCAAACAGACAAGAGGGCAGACCATGACTACGAAACTCGACATCAAGACCATCACCGAATTCTTGGCCGAGCAACCTAACGTCGATGTCAGTCGGGCGTGGGAGCGCTGCTGGGGCATCCATTCGGGCATCGTCGAACGCGTCAAGCAGCGCTTCGCTGTGACGCGCCACCCCTCCACGAACGGGCACGAGTACTTCACCT
>RGWK01000449.1 GCA_010029775.1 Gammaproteobacteria bacterium | reverse complement strand
GGCTTCGCTTCCATGAACACGCCGCGTCGTTCGAGCATGCGGAACGTATCGCGCGAACTGTGACCCAGTGCGAGCACGACATGCCGACTGTGCAGCACTTCGCCGCTGTCGAGCGCCACACCCTCGATTTGACCTGACTCGATGAGCAGGTCGGTGACCTTGCTCTCGAAACGCACTTCACCGCCGAGACTGATGATTTCGCGCCGCATGGCCGCCACCACACCCGTGAGGCGAAACGTGCCGATGTGCGGCTTGCTTACGTACAGAATCTCCGGCGGTGCACCGGCGCGAACGAACTCCTGCATCACCTTGCGACCGAGGTAGCGTGGATCCTTGATCTGGCTGTAGAGCTTGCCGTCGGAGAAGAGGCCGGCGCCGCCTTCGCCGAACTGCACGTTCGAGACGGGATCCAGCGTGTTGCGGCGCCATAGCCCCCAGGTGTCCTGCGTCCGCTGGCGTACTTCGCGACCCCGTTCGAGCACGATCGGTCGATAGCCTTGCTGCGCCAGGATCAGGGCGGTAAACAAACCTCCGGGGCCGAAGCCGATGACAATCGGCCTCTCCTGCAATCCGCTGCGTGCCTTGGCCGGCGGCTGGTAGCGGGTATCCGGGGCCGGCATCACCTGTCTATCGTTTGCCAAGCGCTGCAGCACCGCCGCTTCGTCGCGCACCTCGGCATCGATGATGTAAACAAAGGTGATAACGCTGCTTTTTCGCCGTGCGTCGTAACTGCGTTTATAGACTTGAAAATCAAGGAGCGCCGTATCGTCGATACCGAGTCGTTGCACGATCGCCGTGCGCAGGACCTCGCGTCCCACTTCCCGGGCGTCGGCATCCATCGGCAGCGGCAGTTCGGTGATGCGGATCAACGGAATATCCTGAAAAACGCTAGTCTATAGGGATCATGGCCCGAACCAAGAGCAGCAGCCAGTGGCTGCGCCGTCACGTTACCGATCCGTTCGTCAAGCAGGCGCAGAAGGACGGATATCGCTCGCGCTCCGCCTACAAACTCATCGAACTCGACCAGAAGGACAAGCTGTTTCGTCCGGGGATGCGGGTGATGGATCTCGGTTCGGCGCCGGGCGGCTGGTCGCAGGTGGCGGGGCGTCTGGTGGGGGCGAAAGGTCGGGTGTTGGCGACGGATATCTTGCCGATGGACCCGCTGGCCAACGTCGATTTCATCCAAGGCGATTTTACCGACGATGCCATCGTGCAGCAGATTCATGATTGGCTGCAGGGCGCGAAGTTCGATCTCATCGTGTCGGACATCGCACCGAACATCACGGGCATCGACTCGGCCGATCAGGCGTCTTCGATGTACTTTCTGGAACTCGCGCTCGACACCGTGCGCAAGACGCTGAAGCCGGGCGCGGCGTTTGTCGCCAAGATGTTTCAGGGCGAGGGGTCTGACGCTTACCTGAAAGAGCTGCGCAAGTCTTTTGAGAAAGTGTCGATCCGCAAGCCCGCGGCCTCGCGACCGGAATCTCGCGAGGTCTACATCGTCGCCAAGGGCTTCAGGGACACCTGAGGGGTCTCAGCGCACGTTGGGGAGACCGCGTT
>RGWK01000448.1 GCA_010029775.1 Gammaproteobacteria bacterium | reverse complement strand
CCTTACCTTTCGACCGGGTGCGGACTTCGATTAGTCCGACGTCTGCGCGGCCTGCCTGATACGGTTCGCCGAAGTGATGCGGCAGTCCGGTGAAGCTGCTGGTCGCATACTCGCCGAGTGCGGCGATGAAGTGAGCCTGATACTGAGAGAACTTCCGCTCGTCGTACTGATTACCTCGAGCGCCGATTCGTTGAGCGTTTCTCATCTGATGGTCGGCTTCTTCGCGGCAGAGGTCGACGTGACCTCGTGAGAGTGTGACGTCGTAGGGGATTCGCGGTCGGATCATGCTTCCGGGGCGATCCTCTTCCAGAGGTTCAGGAACGAGGGAGCGTCTAGAACGAAGCTCCACTCGAGCGGGTCGGATGAGCCTCGCTTCTTCACGATGACGACTCCGAAGGCTGCGTCCTTGTTCGCTTTCTGGACTGCGAGATTCCTGAGCCACGCCGGGAGGTCGACCTTCCCGCGATCCTTGACCTCGATCACGAGATCGGGGTGAAGTTCGATGTCGCCGATGTCGTCCGGAGAGCCTGCCCGGATGCGATGCGCTTCGAGCCCGTACTTCTTGAGGAACTCGACGACGGCGCGCTCCGCCCGGTCGCCTTTCTGCTTCTCCGGGGAGCTCATGCGTAGTCGGCTTTCATGACGTCGAGCACCTGAGCATAAACCCACGCATAGCCCGCGAGGTCGACTAAAGAGTCGACGTGAATCGTGTTCTTCTCGTGGTGCTTGCCGATGCGGGCGAGTTTCACGGCGATCATGAGGAGAGCGCAGTCGCTCGCGTCGAGATGTTGCCCGGTGATCGCGTTAAAGATCTTGCTCACTCGTTCGTAGTCGTCGAACGGGTGACCGTAGGACTCGTTGCGGTCGCCGTGAACGAGTGCGTCCGCTTTCTTCAGGATGTCGTCGAGCATGAGAAGCCTCCTTCGGCCCGGCTCAGTAGGGGGTAGGTGTTGCTGCGAGTCTTTCGAGTCTGACGATCTCGACGTTCAGCTCTGCGACTCGTTCGGCGAACTTGTCGATCTTCGCGACTGCCGCGATGAGGTCGTCCCGGAGGAGTTCGTCTTCGGTGTGCGATGCGTGTTCGACGAGACGAGCCTCTAGCGGGATGCGGAGCCATTCTTCGCGGGCGATCATAAGTTTCGGTCTGCTATCAGCATAAGAACGAAAGCGAGCGCAATAGCGCCGATCATGAGATAGTCGAGCGTCGTCATGAGCCGAGCGCCTTCTCGTAGGTGCTCCATGCCTCGAAGCCGTACTCGACGAAGATCGCTCTCGCCGCTTTGACTGCGATCGCCGGGTCGAAGAGCTCTACGCACGAGTCGAGCACTAAAGCGGCCTGAAGATAGCCGGAAGGCCAATACGTCGACGGCTCGCAGAACGTATCGGTGTGGATCTGGAGGATTCCGTAGGAGTCGCCCCGGTCTCGGTCGCCGATGATGTCGTGAACGCAGCGGGACTCGAAGAACGCGATCCGGTCGAGTAGAGCTGCCTCGTCGGGCGTAAAGCCTTCAGAGAGGGCGAGGTCGTAGACGGGCGGGCAGTAGCCCGTAGGGACGGGAA
>RGWK01000447.1 GCA_010029775.1 Gammaproteobacteria bacterium | reverse complement strand
GAAGACGACGTACAGAGCGTCTTCCACACCCTCGCCTGACTGCGCCGCCTAACGCGGCTCGCGCACCTCAAAGAGCACCGTACGCTCGCCGCCGCGCGCAAAGCGCAGCGTGATCGGCACGGTCTCGCCAACCCGCAACGGTTCGGTCAACCCCATCAGCATCAGGTGTGTTCCGTTGGGCGCGAGCACGACGCGACTCTGCGGCGCAATCGCGAGGCGCTCGAGTTCCCGCATGCGCATCACGCCCTGCTCGAGGCGCGTCTCGTGCACCTGCACCATCGATGCACGCGGTGTGGCGACTTTGAGCAGTTCATCGCTGACGGCACCGCGATTGACGATAGTCAGGTAGCCGGCACCGACGGGTACACCCGGCGGTGAGGGGCGCAACCAGGCCTCGTGGATCTCAAGCGTCACCGGCGCGCTCGGCGCGGCTGCCACCAAGCCCGCTGCAATCAGCGCAGCCTGCAGTACGCGGCGTTGCTTCAACGCTCGCCAGAGCCACCACAAACCGGGCAGGCCCGCGAGCACCATGACCAGCGCAAGCGCATGACCCACCGGCGCGAGCAGCGGCACGCCGCTGTCGGTGAACACGCCCACGGCCGTCGGGCCCAGCATGAGTCCGAGCAGATTGGCAAACAGCAAATAGATGGCAACCACCTGACCGCGCAACTGCGCCGGGGTCACTTCAACGAAAGCGAGCGAGGCGACACCGAAGGTCGCAGCCATCGCGAGATACAGCACAGCAGCGATACCGAGCAGCCACGCGCGAGCCAGGTGGCGAGTGCACCACCGGCGAGGTTGCCGATCAACGCGCCCACAAGGATCACCGGGCCGAGCGCACCGCCGGTGGCGATCGCCGTCCAACCATAGTCGCGAATCAGCACCGACGGCAGCCACGCCGACAACGCCGTCGTGACGACGAAGAGCGCTGCCATGGAGGCCAGCAGCGGCTTGAAATAGGCGCGCTGCTGCTGCAGATGGCCCCACACGGCGGAGAACTGCGGCCCGCCCGTCACCGCAACGGCCCTTCGAGGCTCAGCGAGCAGCAACATCACCAACGCGACCGGGAGACCCACCACGCCCGCGAGCATGAACACCACTTGCCACGGTGCGTGAGCGCCAAAGAATTCACCCACGATCGGCAATTCACGAGCCCCCTGCTCTGCAAAGGCGATGAAACTGCCACCCAGCATGAGCGCCAGCCCCGAACCCACCGCGAGCCCGCAGGTGAATACGCTCACAGGCAGCGCGCGTTTTTCCGGCTTGAACAGATCTGCCAGCAGCGATACCGCAGCCGGCACGAGTGCAGCCTCCCCAAAGCCGACGCCGAAGCGCGCCAGCAACAGGTGCGTGTAGTCGGTGGCGAAACCGCAGAGGAAAGTCATCAACGACCAGAACGCGATCGCCACGGCCATCAGGCGTACGCGGTTGACGCGATCTGCGAGCCAGCCGAGCGGCAACCCCATGGTGGCGTAAAAGAGGGCAAACGCGGGACCCTGCAGGATGCCGATCTGCGTGTCGCTGAGCCCGAGGTCTGCCTTGATCGGCTGTACGAGCAGG
>RGWK01000446.1 GCA_010029775.1 Gammaproteobacteria bacterium | reverse complement strand
AACAAAATTATGCAATGTCTATCGGTCGTATGTCGCGAGCGCGGTACTATCATGCTTATCGTCGCGTCGCTGCGACGCCTCGCAGGTGCCTTGAGTCGAATGCAGAGTCTTGCGCGATCACCCTTTCGCCGAAGCGTCGGATTATTGTGGCTGCTGTCGCTGCTGTGGTCTTCGGCATCGGCGGCGTCGAGCAAGCCGGCCGATGACGGTTTCATGACCCAAGGCAAGCAGCCGCTTGTCCTTTGGAGCAGCGTACCGTTCTATGCGGCAGCCGATGTAGCCCAGTACGAGGCTACACTGGCAACCCGGCGCGACGGGGTGCGCCGGGAAAACTTCCGTGAGCTGAGCGCGACGTTGGAAAACCTCGCCGCCTCCGGCGTAGACGTCTCCGCGATGAGCGAGCCCTTGGCCAACATCCTGCTGACGTTCGACATGATGCGCGATCTGCATCGCGCGCGTGACGAGAGTGCCATCAACAGTTCGTTGGAGAACCAGTTCAAAGCGGCTCTCGATCGACTGTACGTGATGCATCAGTTGCGCCCGAGTGAGCGACGTTTGCAATTTTCCGCCGGCTCCGACCCGGCGGCTTTTCGTGCCTATATCGAAGGTCGCTCCAAAGAAAAACCTGCCCGAGTCGATCAGGCCGTGAGCGTCTACAAGCAAATCGACTTCACGGCCTACGGTTCGTTTACATCCTTGGGTGGCAACGAATTCCAGCTCACTCTGCACATGCAGAACTTCAAGACGGGAACGAGCCGCAGTTTTTCGACGCGCGGTACGTTGACCCGAGCCGTCGAGATTCTGGCAAACCGCGTGTTCGACTTTTTCCAATCAAACGTTTATCCGTCTTGGGAAGACAAGGGTAGTACTCTCGAATGGATTGCGATGCCGACCAATCCTGCGCGGACCGATCCCGGTTCTCCCAACTACGGCTATTCCTACGAAGAAGCGCTCGATTATTGCGTCGAGCGCAATGCGCGTTTGCCGTATTCGCGGGAGCTCCGGTCAGCCGATGCAGCCGGCGCGTATCGGGCCGGAGGGATCTCCCGTCTGAAACCCGGGGTCAGTTACCCCGTGCTTGATCGACGGCACGTGCCTGATTTGTACGTACTCTACGCCGGTGACAGCACTGCTGGCACGGGCGGAGTACTTCGGTCTCTCGCCACCTATCCTGGACGGGTCGAGTTTTGGTGTGTGCGCGGTGGTCCGGCAGCCGACGTCGCGCTGCATGAGTCGTTGTGGATGCTGCATCGCGCGCACGAGTCGGGCGATGCTCGCAGTCGGGAAATCTTTGCTGCCGTCGAGACAATCCGTTACCAGCTGGGTGAGACCGACGCGGCGCAATCCACTTTTAACGACACCACCACCGGCGAGCGGTTTGCAACGGTGAGGCGCCTGGGGTCGATCGAGGAAGCCAAGGCCGTCCTGGAGCGTCACGGTATCTCCTTGGTGATTCCCACGCAGTGACCTGTTTTAAGTGCTCAGCCGCGCATCCGCGCGCCGAGCGGGTCGTAGGCTGGTGTGTCTAGCAGTCGAGCCCTACGAACTTCACCGACTACA
>RGWK01000445.1 GCA_010029775.1 Gammaproteobacteria bacterium | reverse complement strand
ATCTGCCCAACTTTTTCTTCATCAATATTCCGCCCGACCAGCGCGAGCAGTTTTTTGATTATCTTGATGCCGAGGGCGCAAAGACCGCACGTGCGCTGCCGATGATCCGCGCCCGTCTAACGGCGCTCAATGGCCAGTCAGTCGAGACCATGCAGTTCGCCGACCCGCGCGGCGAGGGCTACTCGCGACGCGATCAGAACATCACCTGGCAAGCTGAACTTGGCGCCGACAATCGCATCGTGACCGGTCGATGGTGGAGCGAGGCGGATCACGGCAAGCCGCTAGTCTCTATTTCCGAGGAATATCAGCAGGGCCTCGGACTCAAGATCGGCGATCGCATGACCTTCGATGTGGCAGGCGAGACGATCGAAGCCCAAGTGACGAGCGTGCGACACATCAAGTGGGACAGTTTCCAGCCTAATTTCTTCGTGGTGTTCCCGCCGGGTCTGCTTGATGAGCTTGCCGGGACATGGATGACCAGCGCCTACTTCAAGCCAGGCGATGGCGGGGTCATCGCCGAGCTCGTTCGCCGCTTCCCGAGCGTGTCCGTGTTCGATCTCGACGATCTGCTCACTCAGGTTCGGTCGGTGATCGACAAGGCGGTGTTCGCCGTGCAAAGCGTGTTCGTGTTCACGCTGTTCGCAGGGCTTACGGTGTTGCTAGCGGCCGTGCAGGCCACTCGCGACGAGCGTCGCTATGAAAGTGCCATGCTGCGCACGCTCGGCGCGAGTCGCGCCACCGTGACGCGCGGCATTCTCGCCGAGTTCACGGCGCTTGGACTGCTGTCTGGTTTGCTCGCGGCCACTGGCGCTTCCATTGCGGGCTACGTGCTGGCGCATCAGGTGCTGCAGGTCCCGTATGCGTTTGATCTGACCCTCTGGATCGTCGGTCTGTTGGGTGGCGCCTTGCTCGTCGCAGTGAGCGGTTGGCTCGCGACGCGTTCGGTGCTGCGTCAGCCGCCGGCGAGCAGTTTGCGGGGCGCGGCCCCGTGACCGCGCGGCCGACGCGCCACGGCATGGTCGGGTGGTACGACCCGAAGGTGCTGTTGCAGTCGGCCTGGATGCTCACGCTGTCGAATATTTTTGGCCGGCATTCGGATCCGCGCCTGATCGAGGCGCTCGCCAGTCAGCCGCAGGGCGTGTTCACGCTCGAAGGCGATGACGTCGGTTTCGACTTCGTGAGTGATGTGGGCGATGGATTCAACTCCACTTACGCCATTGCCACTGCGCTTGCGACACCCACGCTCGAGGCCGAGGATGCGGCAGGTCACAGGCATGCGAGTCGCGGCGGCGAAGTGCTGGTGTTCGGCGGCGATGAGGTCTATCCGTACCCGACGCGCGAGGCGTACGAGCAGCGAACCGAGCAGCCTTACGCAGCGGCGTTCGATGCCGCAGGTCGCCGGCCCCGGGTGTTTGCGCTGCCCGGTAATCACGACTGGTTCGACAGTCTGGTCGCCTTTTCACGCACGTTCTGTCGCCCTGCGCGTGGTTTCGCCGGATGCCAGACCGGGCAGACCCGCAGTTATTTTGCACTGCGCTTGCCGGGCGATTGGTGGTTGTT
>RGWK01000444.1 GCA_010029775.1 Gammaproteobacteria bacterium | reverse complement strand
ACCGCCAAGAACGGCGATGCGCGTTACGCCGTTGGCCACCGCCTCGCGCACGATGCGCTCAGCCGGACGATCCTCACCTGCACGGGTAACGGCAATCTCGAACTCACCCCAGGGCTTGAGCTCTTCGAGCACACGCGAGAGCACGCGCCCAGCGCGACCGGCGCCCGCCGCAGGGTTCACCACAAGAAGCGTGCGCGGCGCACTCATGGTCTAACGAGCGACGAGAAAGCCGCGACCGATCGGATCGTTCTCGTCGAGTACGTAGCGAGCACTCCCCGTCATGTGCGCGCTGCCGCGCACCTCGGGAATCACGGCGTTCCGACCAGCCCAAGTTTCGGTACGCACGACACGGCCGCGGAAGACCGACTCACGTCCGAGGATTGATTCAATCGCAATCTCTTGGCCGGTCTGCACGTCGCCTCGTGCGTGAAGCACCGCGAGTCGCGCCGAAACACCGGAGCCGGTTGGTGAGCGATCAACCTCACCCTCGGCGAAGAGGCAGAGGTTGCGTGAGTGGTGGGCAGGATCCTCTGGTGGCCCCGAGATGATCGTGCCGTACAAGAACGAGAGATCCTCTTCTTCGGGGTGCGCAACGCCAAGCGCCGTTGCCAGTGCACCACCAGTACGAAGTGCGGCGCGACCGGCGTCGGTTATCGCGCGACCCGCAGCGGCGAGTGCGGCTGCATTTTCGGCGCGCATCTCAATGCCGAGTTGCGCCGCATCGATGAGTGCATAGAAGGCGCCACCGTAGCCAACGTCCACGGTGAGCGATCCGTAGCCAGGAACATCAATGGCGACATCGAGCGCGGCGGCGAACGACGGCACGTTCTCAAAGGTCACCTCGTGCACACGTGGGGTGCGGTTGGCGGCGCGCGCCGCTGCGAGCTCGCTCTCGTGCACATGTGCAACGGCGCGCACAAGTCCGCACGGTGCATCAATGCCAATGGGCGTTGCGGTACCAGTTGGCATAATCGCGTCGCTCTCCACCAGCGCGGTGGCGAGTGCAATGGTGCCGTGGCCGCACATGGTGGAGTAGCCCTCGTTGTGCATGAAGAGCACGCCGACCTGCGCCTCGTCGTGATCGGGTGGCACCAGAATGCCGCCGTACATGTCGGCATGACCGCGTGGCTCCCACATCAGCATCTTGCGTAGGTGATCGTGCTGCGCAAGTGCCGTGCGACGTCGTTCAAGAATGGTGTTGCCCGCAAGTTCAGGGTAGCCGCTGACCACGATGCGAAACGGCTCTCCCGCCGTGTGGTAGTCGAGCACCTCGATGGCGTCGCTGTGGGCTGCGGGTGGCGCATCAACGCGGAGGCGCGGCACTGGTCTACTCATCGCGCAAGCAGCATTCCAACGTTCTGCTTCTCGGCAAGATCCAGCAGCAGCTCGGCATATGCCAGGTCGCAGGCAGAGATTCCAAGGTGATTCACGAGCGTGGTGACACGACCTGCACCCTCGATGCGCGTGTCGCCAATCTGCGCGTGTGCGGCGGGCCAGCCGCTCAGCTTTGGTGTGCGTCGTGTGTCGTCGTACTGCGCTGCGCTGTCGGTGATCACACGA
>RGWK01000443.1 GCA_010029775.1 Gammaproteobacteria bacterium | reverse complement strand
CGTAATTCAACTGCTCTTTGGTGCGAAACTTTTGGTGCGAGCTGCACGAATCGCGCGACACTCCAATGACGATCGTGCCAGTCTTGCGAAATGCCGCTTGCAGATCGCGGAATTCGCGTGCCTCGATGGTGCACCCCGGTGTCATGTCCTTGGGGTAGAAGAACAGCACGATTTTCGACCCAAGCGACTCCTTGAGTCGCCACTCGCCGCCGTCGGTGGTTGCGGCGGTGAAATCAGGGACTTTCTTGCCGAGGCTGACGGTGCCGGAGGCGGCTTTGCTCATTGTGAACGTCCTTCGGGGCGATGGTTTAGATCAGGATTTTACCGGTTCGAGTATGGCGTCCAGGTTGCGTGCGTCGCAGAACTCCATGAATTCCTCGCGCAGGTGAGCGAGGTGCAGTTTGCTCGGCACGTTGATGATCATCTGCACGGCGAACATCAAGGCGCCCGTATGCGCCGCGGGGTAAATGCGTGTGGCGACCTCGGCGATGTCGATGCCGCGGGCCGAACAGAACCCGGCCAGGGCGGAGACGATGCCGGTCTGGTCGAGGCACACCGCATCAATCGAGTACGGCAGCAATTCCGTACGAGCCGAGCGCGGCTCCGTGCGATGCATGTGCAGTGTGAGCCCGGCCTCGGCCGCGAAGCGGCCGAGTTCCGATTCGAGTTTGGCCAGCGAGTGCCAGTTGCCGGCCACGAGCAGCACCATCGCGAACTCGTTGCCGAGGCTCGCCATTCGGCTCTCGCTGATGTTGCCGCCGCAGTCGCTGATAACGCGGGTCAGTTCGTGTACGAGGCCCGTGCGGTCGGGTCCGATGGCTGATATGGCGATGTGCTGTTTCATCCGTAGCGCGAGTTTAGCTGTTAGGGCAGGGGATCGCGAACGGGTTGCGCGGGTTCGCCATGGCCCCGTACCATCCCACAGGTTTCCCGGTTTTGGCGGTGGACATGTTCTCTGGCAGTTTGGTGGCAATCGTCACCCCCATGCTCGCTAACGGCGAGATTGACCGTGCGGCGTGGTTGAGGCTCCTCGATTTCCATCTGGAAAACGGCACGACCGGCATTATCGTCGGTGGTACCACGGGAGCTCACGACCACGGCCCTTGAGCACGTCTCTGGCCGTATGCAGGTCATTGCGGGCGCCGGTACGAGCAGTACGGCTGAGACCGTGGCCCGCGTGCGCTGGCTCGGTGCACTGGGTGTCGATGGGCTGCTGATCGTCACGCCGGCCTATGTGAAGCCGACCCAGGATGGCCTGATTCGCCACTACACGGCGGCAGCGGAGGCGTCGAGCGTCCCGATCCTGCTGTACAACGTTCCTGGCCGCACGGCCGTCGATCTGCTGCCGCCCACGGTGGCGCGACTCGCCACTGTCCCGAACATCGTCGCGCTGAAGGAGGCGGTGGGTGACCTCGAGCGCGTGCGCGAGCTGCAGCGCCTTGCGCCGCGCATTGCCGTGCTCTCCGGGGACGACGCAACGTGTAGAGAGGCTGTGCTCGCGGGCGCCAAGGGGGTGATTTCCGTCACCGCCAACGTCGCGCCGCGCGAGATGGCGGACATG
>RGWK01000442.1 GCA_010029775.1 Gammaproteobacteria bacterium | reverse complement strand
TGTTGATGCCAATGAGTTCGCCGCGGGTATTGATGAGCGCGCCGCCTGAGTTGCCAAAGTTGATCGGCGCATCGGTCTGGATGAAGTTCTCAAAGGTGGCGAGCCCCAATTGATCGCGCCCCACGGCACTGACGATGCCCTGCGTCACGGTCTGCGACAACCCGATGGGGTTGCCGATCGCCAGCACCACATCGCCAACCGCCAACTGGTCCGAGCGTCCGAGACGGATGGCCGGCAGGTTGGGTAGGTCGATTTCGAGCAGCGCGAGGTCCGTGTCGGGATCGCGCCCGATCACTTGCGCATCGGCCACCCGGCCATCGGCCAACTGCACGCGGATCGAGGCGGCATCGTCGATGACATGGTGGTTAGTAACAATCTGACCCGACGGGTCGATGATGACTCCCGAGCCCAGTGACTGTTGCATGCGCCGCCGGTACAACGGCGCGAAATCACCGAACGGATCCTGCAGAAAATTGCGCGGTACCCGCTCATTGACCACGCGTCTGACGTAGATGTTGACCACCGCCGGTGCTGCGATGCGGATGGCCGCGGCATGGCTGCCAGTCGAGGACGGTCCGGCCACGGGTGCAGGTGGCAGGATGATGTCCTTCGGGGCGTCTTCAACAACCTTGCCATCGGCAGCGGGTGCTGGTGACGGGGCGCCGGGCAGGACGATTTCCGTGGGCGCCTGCGTGGCTTTGCCAAGGCCCAAACTGCTCAGGAGTTCCGGCCGCCACTGCGCTGCGGCGATGAGGCCGAGGAACGCGAACGCCATCCCGCCGATGATCGAACCCCAGATAAAGATGACTGCTTTTTGCCAGCCGCTCATTGCCGCAAACCTGCTCCTGCGAGGCCGCACGAGCGCGACCCTGCGGTGTATAATGCCCGGGTTGCACGTTTACGTGATAGCCGCCCGCGCCTGTTGCCGGGCCAGAGAGGGGAGACGATGAGCGACGAATCTGTTGGCGGGTCCGACGCGGTCGACACCAGTCGACGCCAGTTCCTGACGGTGGCGACGGCCGCGACCGGAGCAATCGGTGTGGGCTTCACCCTGGTGCCCTTCATCTCTTCCTGGAAACCGTCGGAACGTGCGCGCGCGCTCGGTGCTCCGCTTGAGATCGACATCTCCAAACTCGAGCCCGGCCAAATGATCACGCAGAGCTGGCGCAAGCAGCCGATCTACGTGGTTCGTCGTACCCCGGAAGCGGTCTCGGCACTCGCCAAGGTCGAGCCCTCACTCAAGGACCCGAAGTCCGAAGCTTCGGAGCAGCCGAAATACGCGCAGAACCAGATGCGCTCCATCAAGCCTGAAGTGCTGGTGCTGTACGCGGCCTGCACCCATCTCGGCTGCCTGCCGAAGCAGTACTTCACGCAGGCCGACCCTGCCATGGGTGCCGATTGGCCAGGCGGTTTCTTCTGCCCCTGCCACGGCTCCCGTTTCGATCTGGCCGGGCGCGTGTTCAATGGCTCGCCCGCCTCGGCGAACCTGCGTGTCCCGCCGCACAGTTTTGAAAGTGACTCGATGCTCGTGATTGGCGTCGATGCTGCCGCACAAGGAGCT
>RGWK01000441.1 GCA_010029775.1 Gammaproteobacteria bacterium | reverse complement strand
ATCAACGGCTTCGATGACCGCCAGCGGTCGCTGCGATGAGGCGGCCGTATCGAGAAAGGCGAGTCGCTTGCCCCGCACCGTGGTGGAGAGGATCGGGAAATCACGACGCACGCTCGCCACGTCGTAGGCCGCCGCGGATTCAACTACGGGTTGAGCGCTCATGCCCCCTCCGCACGCGCCGCCGCACTGCCAGGGAGCAGATCGACCAGCAGCTCCTCGACTTGCCGCCGCACGGTCGGTGTCGGGAGGTAGCGCAACACGTCGCTAATGAACGCCCATTTCAACAGCGATTCCGCCTGCGCCGGCGGAATGCCTCGCGAGAGCAGATAGAACAGCATGTCGGCATCGAGCTTGCCGAGCGTGGCGCCGTGAGCGGCCTGTACCGCATCGGCATGGATCTCGAGTTGGGGTCGCAGGTCGATCTCGGCTTCCCCGCCGGCGAGCAAGCCTTTGAGCGATTGCTCGGTGCGCACATCGCGGGTGCCGGCGGCAACCTGCATATGACCATTGAACGCGAGGCGAGAGCGCTCGGTACCGATGCCCCGGAAGCGTTGCACCGTGTGCGCCTGATTCGACTCATGAGCGATACGCACGTAGGCGTCGTGAACCTGCGTGGCGCGCGCGAGCATGGCCACGTTCCAATGCAGCCGCGAAACACCGCCGGCGTGGGTGACGAAGGCCGAGGATCGGCTCGAGTGTCCACCGCTTGTGATTTGGGTCAGCTCACACTCTGCCGCTTTGCCGAGCGTGAGATCGAGCGTCTCCACGTGCTGATGGTTCGCGCTGAACGTCTGCACCCGGGTTAGTGCCAGGCGCGCGTTGGTGCCGCAGTCGATGAGCAAGTGCAGATTGCTCGCTAGGGAAGGTGCGTGCTGCGATGCGAGCACGCGTTCGACGAGCTGCACCCGCGCTCCGTCGCCAAGCCGAATGTGGACCGAAGAGTGACCGATACGCGCGGCCGCGAGCCACAATTCGAGATTGAGCTCGGCGCCTGCGGGCACCTCGATCACTAGCGTGCCTGGCGCGTGTTGCTGATTGAGCCTTGCAAAGTAGCGGTCCGCATCGGCTCCGCCTCGGGGAGCGGTGTCAAAGCGCATAAAGGGCGACGTTCCCGACGCCTCGACCGCCAGATGCCCGTCGATGAGGACGACACGGGTATGGCTTTGCGACGACGGCGGTAGGGCTGCGATGAGCGCAGCCGCCTCGTCAGTCGGCGGTGCGCTGGTATCGTCGAAGCGAATGCGCGCGAGCGCACGCAGGTTTGCGTACTTCCAGTTCTCATCGCGGTTGGAGGGCAGGGCGCTCATGCGGCCTCGGCGATGACCCAGTCGTAGCCCCGTGCCTCAAGCTCTCGCGCCAGTTCCGGCCCGCCGCTCTTGATGATGCGGCCACGGGCAAGCACATGAACGTAATCGGGCTTGATGTAATCGAGCAGGCGCTGATAGTGGGTCACGAGCACGATGGACCGCGCAGGCGAGCGCAGCGTATTCACGCCATGCGCAACGACTTTCAGCGCGTCGATGTCCAGACCGGAGTCGGTTTCATCAAGCAGCGCCAGAGAGGGCTCGAGCACCAGCA
>RGWK01000045.1 GCA_010029775.1 Gammaproteobacteria bacterium | reverse complement strand
TCGAACAGGCCGTTGCCCTGCGCGGTGAACAACTCGATGATGTTCGCTGCACGCACGGCGCGCTGATAACTGCCGCGGATGCGGAAGTCTTCCACCGGTGACCACTCAAGACCCAGCTTGTAGGTGTCGGTGTTGACCTTGCCGTAATCCGAGTAGCGGTAGGCGACGTCGAGGCTCAAGCTCTCGGCGAAGGTCTTGCCCTGCACGAGCGGCAGACGGCCTTCGAGGAAGAGATCCTTGACCTGCGTGGCGCCCTTGAGGCCGATGGTCGGACCGCCGGTGCCCGAGAGGGCGGCGCTCGTCAATAGCGCGTCGGTGGTGTTCTCCAGCGAGTCACGACGGTATTCGGCACCGAATGCGACCTGAGCGCCTTCTTCAGCGGCCGGCATCTTCACGCCGTAGCTGTTGAGATCACCCGTGAAGGTCAACGTGTAGACCTCCTGGTCGATCGTGCCGGTCTGCAGACCCGGGGCCTGCAGATACTTGAGCGCGTCCTGCGTGACCGCGCCCGTCTTGAACGGGTTGTACGGCTTGCAGTTCGCATCCGTGCCGTTCACCACCGAGCGGCAGGTGGGCACGCCGTTGACCAGCACCACATCGAGCGCGTTCTTGATGCGATCGATCACGAAGTAGTTCAGCGTCTGCTGATCGGCCTTCAGAGTCGAGCGCTGGGCTGCGAAGTCGTAGCCCCAGGCGTCGTTGATGTCGCCACGCACGCCGACGACGGCGCGATAGGACTGGTTGGTGAACGACTGCTGACGACCGCCACCTTCGGTGTTACGACGGCCGATGTACATCGGCACGCTTGCCTTGGCAGCGATCTTGGCGGCCGTACAACCGATGGCCGCCAGGTTGGCGGTCGGGATGAACGGGTTGTCGCAGTTGATGGTCGAGGTGTCACCGATAAAGATGCCGCCCGGCGCGATCTGCGCGATCGAGCGGTAGTCGGTGAACATCAACTGGGTGTACACATCGGCCTTGTCGTTCAGCTCGTAGTGGCCGCTGGCACCCAGGGTGTAGCGGTCAGCCGGACGCAGGTAGTGGTTGGTCGGACCGAAGTTGTACTGGTCGGTCGCGCTGCTGAAGGCACGCCACGTCGAGCCGTCCGAACCCACCGTGAAGTTGTAGGTGGCGAAGTCCGTAAAGCGACCCGGTGAGGCCGTGGACGAACCACCGCAGGTGAACGACGGCGGCGTGCCGGCTTGACCGCCGAGCGAGCAGGCCGAGAAGTCGCGATCGCGCTGCAGGATCTCGTCGTTGGTCTGGGCGTTGAAGTACGCGACGAAGTTGCCGCGGCCATCGCCCGTGTTCATGCCGACAATGATGCCGCCCTCGCGGCCGAAGCCGTCGGTGACGTTGCCCGGGGGCAGCTTGAACTGCGCCGGGTTGGTGGCGGCACGACCAGCGATGACCTGACGCAGGCCCGTGGCACCGGGGCCACCGAAGCCGTTGTTGTGCTGGTAGAAGCTGTACTGGCCCGAGACCTCAACACCCTCGAAATCCTTGCGGGTGATGAAGTTCACGACGCCCGCGATGGCATCCGAACCGTACACGGCCGACGAACCGCCGGTGAGCACTTCAACGCGCTCGACGAGCTGGGTCGGGATCTGGTTGAGGTCAGCGGCCGAGCTGCCGACGCCGCCGTAGGGCATGCGGCGACCGTCGACGAGCACCAAGGTGCGCGAGGAGCCGAGGCCACGCAGGTTGACCGTGGCAGTACCCGAGGCGCCGTTGGAGACCGTGGCGTTCTGCGCGGCAAAAGCCTGCGGCAGCTGGTTGATCAAATCTTCGATACGCGTCACGCCCTGCGTGGTGATGTCCGCCGCAGTGACCTGCGTGATCGGGCTCGAAGATTCAAGATTCGCCTGCTTGAGGCGCGAACCGGTCACGACGACCGTTTCGAGCGCCTCGGCGGTCGCCGCTTCCTGAGCCAGTGCCGGCGTCATGCTCGCCGGAACCAGCCCCAGAATCAGCGCACGCCGAACGGCGAGTGCGACATTGGAGTTGGGTTGCATTTGTTTCCCTCGTTATCGTTACGACACTAGTGTCCCGCGCAGAGCCGATGGCCTCCGGAGGCAAAGCCGGCCCTGACAGGTGCACGAATGCTACCGAATTTGTCGCGGAATTGAAATTGTTGTTGCTAATAAACAACGCGTGCTTCGGCGCGTGTCGTTTATGCCGACCGCGTTTTCCGCAAGCCCGGTGGGCCCCGCAATCGCGGCGCACCCCGTTATGATGCGCGCCACCATGACGCTCACCCTCGATCAGGCCCTGGACGCCGGGCTGCGCGCCCAGCATGCCCGGGACCTTGACGCCGCCGAGCGGGCGTATCGTCAGGCGCTCGACATCGCCCCGAATGATCCTGAGACCAACAGTCTGCTGGGACTCGCTCTGGCGCAGGCGGGCCGCCTCGAGGAGGGGCTCGGCGCGTTGCACCGAGCGGTCGAGCTCGACCCGGACGAGAGCGCGCTGCAGCTGAATCTCGCCGAGGGGCTGGCCCTCGCGCAACGCTGGCGCGATGCCCAGCAGGTGCTTCTCGGGTTGATCGAGCGCTGGCCAGTGCAAGGCCCGGCATGGACCCGACTCGGCGATGCCTGTCTTGCGCTCGAGGAGAACGAGGCCGCCTTGCTGGCGTGGCGCCGGGCCCATGAACTCGACGTCGATGCCGTGGAACCCGCCCGCAAGCTCGCCACGCTCGCCCGCGAAACGGGGCAGCGTGAAGAGGCCATTGCGGTGCTCGAGCAGACTCTCAGCCTACGGCCGACGGAGCCTGCGTTGCTTGCGGTGCTTTGTGACCTGCTGGTCGATCAGCGCGCGTGGGGTCGCTTGCAAGCGACCGCGCAGGCCTGGGCGGGGGGTGAGCGCAACGAGCCTCTGCCGTGGTACTTCATCGCACAGTCGCTGTTCGAGCAGGGGCGATACCGCGAAGCGGTGGAGGCGTTCGCGAACTATCTCTCGCTCGGCGCACACGGCGTGGCGGATCTGGCCGCTTTCGCCGGCCTCTGCCTGCATGCGCACGATTACGCGGGCGCCGAGGCGGCGCTGGCGGCGGCACGCGAGATCGATGCCGACCACCCAGAGGTGCTCGCCAAGAGCGCGCTGCTGCACGTGTACTTCGGGCGTTTCGAACAAGCGAAAGCGGCGTGTCTGGCCTGTCTCGAACGGGAACCGCTGCACGTGCCGGTTCACACCTTGCTGAGTCGCCTCTCGCAGGGCGCACTGTCGACCGAGTCGCTGCAGCGTATGGAACAGGTGACGACCAACTCGCTCGCACCCTTCGATCTGCGTATTCCCGCAGCCTTTGCTGTCGCGCATGCCTTCGATGCCATGGATGACATCGACAGCGCGTTTGCCGCCTATTTGCGTGCGCACGATCTGTCGGCCGAGCGCGACCGGCTCGAAGGGCGTGCGTACGATCGGGCGCTCGTCGAGGCGCGTACGCGCCGATTGATGGAGATCGACTGGGGTGCTCCGCTGACGGGCACGGCCGGCGAGTCGCGGCCGATCTTTATCGTCGGCATGCCTCGTTCGGGCACCACGCTGATCGAGGCGATGCTTGGCGCCCATCCGCAGGTGCAGGCCAACGGCGAGTTGCTCGGCATGCAGGCCCTGCTCGCGCAGTTCGAGACCGAGGATCGCGCCGGACGTCGCATCGATGCGGCCGGCTTGCAAGCGATGGCGGCCCATTACCGCGCGGAGTTGCCGCGAGCGGTGGGCAAGTCGCACGTGACGGACAAGCACCCGCTGAATTTTTTGGCGGTGGGTCTGATTCTCACGTTGTTCCCGAACGCCGTGATCCTGCATGCAAGGCGCGACCCGCTCGAGACGGGCTTGTCGATCTTCCGGCAGGAGTTCAGCAAGCGCTGGGCGTTCACCCATCAGCTTGAGGACATCGCGCATTTCTACGCGGAATACGTCACCTTGATGAATTACTGGGAGCAGCGCTTCGCGGGGCGCATCATCACGGTGCAGTACGAAGATTTCGCCGGCAGTTTCGCCGAGGCCGCGCCACCGCTTGTGCAGGCCTGCGGCCTTCCCTGGGACGCCCGATGTCTGGATTTCGCCGGTGCGCCGCAAGCCATCGCCACGTTCAGCACCGTGGAGGTCCGTCGCCCGGTGAGCGTGCGTCGCGGTCGCGCCCTGCGGTATGCCGCACACCTCGAGCCGCTGCGCCGCGCGCTGCGGGCTGCGGGTGTCGATCTTCAGGCCGGCGGGTCGGCGAGCGCCTGACGCCAAGGTTCGAGTTCGCTGGCGTAATGCTGCCAACGGTCTATGGAGCGCCGATGTAGCGGCTCGCGTACCTGCCAGACGCTGGCCGTTTTCACGATCGACCGTTGTCTGTGGAAGTCCAGGCACGCCGGCTCCCACGGCAGTTCAAGCGCTTTGAGCAGCCGGCGCACCGTGCTTTCGGGCTCGTCTACCAGCGATTCGTACTCCACTTCGATGAGTTCATGCGGGTACAGCGAGCGCCAATGGCGCATCAATCTTTGATATTCGTGCAGGTGATGGGCGATGTCGCCGAGGTCGGTCGCGTAGGCCATCGAGTGATCGAGGTGCAGAAACCAGATCGACAGCAGGTTGTCGAGCAGGTTGCGGCGGGTGTGCACGATGCGCGCTTGCGGGAACAGGGCTTTGATCAGTCCGATGTGATGAAAATTATCCGGCCGCTTGTCGGTGACACAGGCTGCACCCGGATGAATTCTTTGTATGCCGTGCAGATACGTCGCTGCGGCTTCGCGCATGCGCTCGGGGTCGAGCGGGCGACAGGCCGCGGGGTATGGCTGGAACTGCTGTTGCACGATCGCAGGTAGCAGCGGCAGCTCGCCGCCCGGGCGCACCGCGGGGTGGGCGGCGAGGATTTGCTCGAGCAGGGTCGAGCCCGAGCGGAACATGCCGCAGATAAAGACAATCTGCGGCCCCGCCTCGGCACGGCCATCCGTGTCAGACCCCGCGAGCGACTGCGCCGTGTGCGCGATCGGGAATGCCGCGATGAGTGCATCGATATAGCGCGAGTAGGCATCGCGGTCGTAGCGTTCGCCCGCCGCCAGTGCGCTCATACGGCTCGCTGAATTCGCCGTGCGATAGGCTCGCCAGGCCTCGGCGTACTCCCCGGCGGCATCGAGTGCACGGCCGAGCGCGAAGCCGAGCTCGGCACGCGGTTCCCAGTGCGTGCCGCTCGCGGCTAGCGCGGTGCGCAGGCGCGAAATCAGCGGCTCCTCGGCGTGGGTGATCACCGAGGCGTTGGCGAGTCGGGCGAGCGCCTCGGGGTGATCGGGTTGCAGCGCGAGGACCTGTGCATACGCCGCGCGCGCCGCGTCGCGATCACCACGATCCTCGTGCAGGTTCGCGAGGTTCATCCAAGCGGGCAGATACTTCGGGTTGAGTTCGAGAGCGCGGCGCAACTCGGCTTCCGCCAGCGCAGCGCGTTGCAGGTCATCCGCGTAGATGACGCCGCGATTCAAATGCGCCTCTTCCGGCCCCTGGAGGCCGAATTCGAGCGCACGGGCGTAACTCGCCAGCGCGGCCTCGGGTTCGCCGCAGCGCCGTTGCATGCGCGCGAGGTTGTACCAGGTGTCGGCGAGTGCCGGCCATTGCGCGAGTACCTGTTGCAGCGTGGCGGCGCTGCCCGTCCAGTCCTCGAGGCGCTCTTGCTCGGCCGCGCGTGCCAGCAGGCGTTCGGCCGCGGCGCGTGCTTCGCTCACTGGTGCGCGCTCACCGGAATGCAGCGTGCAGCACCCGGTCACCGGTCCGGATGCCACGGCGCGCCGCTTCGCCGCCACGCAACTCGAGAACCGCCTTCACCGGCACATCCGGCCCGACCGGATCGAGCGAGTGCGGGGTCGTGTTGGCAAAGATTGCTGCGATACGTCCGCGCGAGTCGATGAACAGCATGTCGAGCGGGATGTAGGTGTTTTTCATCCAGAAGTACGACACCCGCGGCGCCTCATTGACGAACAGCATGCCCTGATCAGCAGGCAGGTCACGCACGAACATGAGGCCCTGGCGTTGGCGCGAGGCCGTATCGGCGATCCAGATGCGAAACCGCTGACTGCCGCCTTTTGCGCGGATCTCGAGCTCACCTTGCGGGTAGGTCGCGAGGTCCTGCAGCGGCGGCTCGCCCACCCCACCTTGGGCGAGTGCGATGCTGGGGGCGAGTGCGAAGCCGGCACCCGAGGTGGCGAGCAGCAGCGCCACGCTTACGGCCGGCATCCAGCGAGAGCGTCTGTTCATAAGGTTTGTCATAGGGCTGCCAGCATACCGCGACCGACTCGAACCGGGCGCATGGGGGCTGCGCTCTGCCATCGGCGCCGGCAGGGCCTTGTGCGGTGCCGAAAACCCTCGCGACCTTGCTAGACTCGGCCCTAGAGATGAACCGGCCAGTGCTCAAGAGTTGGTTACGCAACGCGGCGGTGGTGTTGCTGCCCTGCGTGCTCGCGGCCTGCGCGGCCTTCGGTCCGCGGCTCGAAACCCCGCAGTTGTCGATCGCCGGCGTCGAACTCGTCAAGGGGGATCTCTTCGAGCAACGTTTCAAGGCCCGGCTGCGCGTGCAGAATCCGAACAACGTCGAGCTCGCGGTGCGCGGCATCACGTACACGCTCGAACTCGGCGGCGAAGAGTTGGGTCGCGGTCTCACCGGCAGCAGTTTCGTCGTGCCGGCCCGCGGCGAGGCGCAATTCGACATGCTGGTTACGGCCAATCTGGCCGGTACGTTGTTGAAGATTGCCGAGCGGGCGCGGCGCGAGGGCGGCTTGCCTGACGAGCTTGCCTACCACTTGCGGGGACAGGTCAAACTCGACCGTGGCGCCGTACGGACCGTGCCCTTCGACGAGAAGGGCACGCTGCGAATCCGCTGAGCCTGCGCGCATGACCGCGAGGCGCATCGCACTGGTGATCGTACTCATCCTGCTGGTGGCGGGCTCGATCGCCGTGGGTTGGGTCACCGCCAATTGGCCGCACCTCGATTAACCGACTGCAACCCAGTCGGGTTCGGCGCGGAGCACGTGCATACTGGCACCATGTCTGCCACACCTAATCGAACCACCCTGATCGCGATCGTCGTTGCCGTGCTGTGTGCGGGCTGGGCGATCTATGCCACCCGTCATCCGGCCGGAGGTTCCTCCGGCATGGGCCCCCCAGGCATGGGCGGCGCGGGGATGGGTGGGCCCGGTGCCGGTGGCTCTGGTGCTGGGATGGCCGGCCGCGGCGGTACGGCGCCGGGTGCGCGCGGCCCCGGCGGGGCGCCGGGTGGGGGCATGCCCGTGCCGGTGGTCAGCCAGAGCGTGCGCGAACAGCCGATTTCGCGTGAATTGAAGGCCCTCGGCACGGCCGCCGCCAACGAGGCGGTGGTGGTGACGGCGAAAAGTTCGAACCTCGTCACCGCGATCCGCTTTCGGGACGGTGAGCGCGTGGCGCGCGGCGCCGTGCTCGTCGAACTCGACAGCGCGCAGGCGCGGGCGGATCTGGCCGCGGCGAACGCTGCGCTCGTCGAGAGTACGGCGCAATACGAGCGCGGTCGGGACTTGTTGCCCACCCAGGCTTTGTCCAAATCGCAGTTCGATCAGATCGTGGCGGCGAAGAACGCCAATGCCGCGCGAGTCGATGCGGCGCGGGCTCGCCTCGAGGACACCGTCATCCGCGCGCCGTTTAGCGGTAGGGTCGGTCTGCGTCGGGTAAGCGTCGGCAGCCTCATCAGTCCGGGTACTGTGATCACCACACTCGATGACAGCAGTCTCATCAAGGTCGACTTCGCCGTGCCGGAGAGCAACCTGCCGGCGCTGCGTGCCGGATTGCCGGTGTCTGCGACCTCGGTCGCTTATCCCGGCAAAAAATTCAGCGGCAAGGTCGCAAGTGTCGATTCGCGCGTCGATCCGACCAGTCGCTCGGTGTTGGTTCGCGCGGAACTGCCGAATGGCGACGGCCTGCTCAAGCCGGGCATGTTCCTCAATGTCGAGTTGCAGCGTGATCAGCGCACCGCAATCGTAATCCCCGAAGAGGCGCTGGTGCCCGAGCAGAACCGCCAGTTCGTGTTCGTCGTCAACGGCGGCATGGCGGAGAAGCGCGAAGTGCGCATCGGCAGTCGCAGCCCCGGCAGCGTGGAGATCGTGCAGGGCTTGCGCGCCGGGGAGCGCATCGTGGTCGAAGGCACGGTCAAGTTGCGCGACAGCGGCCCGGTACGCGATCTGGCCAAAGATTTGGCCGGTGCGGCGCAAGGTGCGCCACGTGCCGGGTCACCGGCGTGGTCGCAGGCAGCGGGCCAGCGCCCATGACACTGTCGGATCTGTCGATTCGACGACCGGTATTCGCCACCGTGTTGTCGTTGATGCTGCTGATCCTCGGCATCATGGCGGCGCTGCGGCTTTCTATCCGCGAGTATCCGGATGTCAGCCGACCGGTGGTCGGTGTGTCGGTCTTCTACCGCGGTGCCAACGCGGCGGTGATCGAAGCGCGGGTGACGCAAATTCTCGAGGATGAAATCGCCGGTATCGAAGGCGTCGAGAAGTTGAGCTCCGCAAGCCGCGACGAATTCGCCCGCATCAACGTCGAGTTCGCCATCGATCGCGATCTCGACGCTGCGGCCAACGACGTGCGCGAGCGCGTCTCGCGGGTCGCCTCGCGCTTGCCGCAGGAGGCCGAGGCACCGCAAATCACCAAGGTGGACGATTCGGCCGAACCGATCATCTACGTGAATTTTTCCAGCACTCAGCGCAGTGCGCTCGAGCTCAGCGAGTACATCGATCGTTACGTGGTCGATCGATTCAGCGCCTTGCCCGGTGTGGCGGCTGCGCGCTTGGCGGGCGGCAGTCGCTATGCGATGCGCATTTGGCTCGACCGAGAGGGGCTTGCAGCGCGTCAACTGACCGTCAACGACATCGAAGCCGCGCTGCGGCGCGAGAACGTCGAGCTGCCTGCGGGGCGCATCGAATCGCGCGAGCGGGAGTTCACCTTGCGCACGCGAACCTCGATGGAAACGCCAGAGGATTTTCGTTCGCTCGTTATCGGCCGCGCGGCCGATGGGTACCTCGTGCGCCTTGGCGATGTCGCGGAGGTTGGGCTCGCCGCTGAAGATCAACGCAATCTCGCGCGCTCGAACGGGTTGCCCGGCGTCAGCATTGGCATCGTGCCGACCTCCAAAGCCAACGTGCTTGATGTATCCAAGGCCGTCACGCGCGAGGTCGAGCTCGTACAGGGCGCGCTGCCCAAGGACATCACCGGCGAGATCAACCTCGATTTCACCGTGTTCGTCACCGAGTCGATGCGCAAGGTGGTCACCGTGCTGCTCGAGACGCTGCTGATCGTACTCGTGGTGATCTTCGTTTTCCTCGGCACCTGGCGCGCGACGCTGATTCCGGCCGTGACCATTCCCGTGTCGATCCTCGCGGCAGCGATCGTCATGGCCATGCTCGGCTACTCGATCAATACGCTGACCCTGCTCGGTGCGGTGCTTGCGATCGGGCTCGTTGTCGATGATGCCATCGTGGTGCTCGAGAACATCGCCCGGCGCATCGAGGGCGGAGAGCCCGCATTGCTCGGTGCCATGCACGGCAGCCGCGAAATCAGTTTTGCGGTGATCGCCACCACGCTCGTGTTGATGGCCGTGTTCGTGCCTGTGTCCTATATGGAAGGCTCGCTCGGGCGACTGTTTGGCGAGTTCGGTGTGACGGTCGCGGCGGCGGTCGGCTTCTCGGCGCTTGTCGCGCTGACGCTCACGCCGATGATGGCCTCGAAACTCTTCGCCAACGGCATCCAGCGTGGGCCGCTCGCGGTGAAGCTCGAGACGAAATTCCATGAACTGGCCACGACGTATGAGCAGCAACTGCGCCGCGTGATGCAAGGCAAAGGCCCGCTGCTCATCGCGACCTCGGCGGCAGTGTCCACCGTGCTGTTGGTATCGCTGATGGTGTTCGGCAAGCCGGTGCCCTGGTTCAAGCTGCAGCAGGAGTTCGCGCCCACCGAGGATCGGGCAATGATGCCTGTGCTGGTCGGTGCACCTGAAGGGGCCAGCCTCGCCAATCTCGATCGCTACATCACGCAGGTCGAGCAGGTGATGCTCGATGAGGTGAAGGCCGGGAACGGCCGACGCATCATCACCCGCTCGGGTTCTTTTGGCTCGCAGTCCGAGGTGAATAACGGCACGGTCTACATGCCGATGACCTTATGGGATGAGCGCGAGGAGACGGCACAGCAGATCGCCCAGCGTGTGCGGGCGCGCACGGCGGCGATCACCGGAGTGCGTATCGTCGTCATCTCGCCACCGTCGTTCGGCATGCGCGGCATCGGCAAGCCGTTGCAGGTGGTGCTCGGCGGCGGCGACTACGACGAACTGGCTGCCTGGCGCGACAAGGTTATCGCTCGGGTGCAGCGCGAGAATCCGCGCATCATCGGCCTCGAGTCCGACTACCAGGAACGCAAGCCGCAGCTGCAGGTGCGCATCGATCGCAATCGCGCGGCGGATCTCGGTATCTCGCTGCAGAACGTGGGTCGTACGCTCGAGACCATGCTGGGCTCGCGCATCGTCACTACGTTCATGCGCGCCGGGGAGGAATACAACGTCATCCTGCAGGCCCGCGAGGAAGATCGCGCCACCGTCGACGATCTCGGTAATCTGTATGTGCGCTCCGATCGCAGCGGGGAGATGGTGCCGCTGTCGGCGCTCGTCAGTGTGCAGGAGACCGCGGGCTCGAGCGCCCTGCGCCGCTTCGACCGGCTGCGCTCGATCACGCTGACGGCCAATCTTGCGCCCGGCTATTCGCTGGGTGAGGCACTCAACTACGTCGAAGGGGTGATCCGCGAGGAGATTCCCGAAGGCGTGCAGATTGGCTACGACGGTGAATCCCGCGAATTGAAACAGTCAGGCGGGCGGCTGTGGGTGACGTTCGCTTTCGCGCTGCTCATCGTGTATTTGGTGCTGGCTGCGCAGTTCGAGAGCTTCATTCATCCGCTCGTGATCCTGGCTACGGTACCGCTCGCCATCTCGGGCGCGCTCGTTGGACTCTGGCTCTTCAATGGATCGATCAATGTTTTTAGCCAGATCGGCGGCATCATGCTCATTGGCATCGCCTGCAAGAACGGCATATTGATCGTCGAGTTCGCCAACCAGCTCCGCGATCGTGGCATCGAGTACGTTGAGGCGGTGATCGAGGCTGCGGCGATCCGTCTGCGACCTGTGCTCATGACGAGCCTGTGCACTGCATTCGGCGCCGTACCGCTGATGATTGCGACCGGCGCCGGGGCTGAGAGCCGGCACGCCATCGGTGCGGCCGTGTTTTTCGGCACGGTGTTCTCGCTGGCGCTGACCCTGTTCGTGGTGCCTGCCCTGTACGCGCTGATTGCACGCAACACCGGTTCGCCTCACCATGTGAGCGATATCATCGACCGGTTGTCCCGGGCCAACCCACCGTCTGACCCTGCAGGAGTATCCAAATGACCACTGCTCTTTGGGCGTTATTGATCGCCGCACTCATGCCCGTCGTCTGCGCAGGAATTTCCAAGGCGGGCGCCGCGGATCGTTATGACAATCGCAACCCGCGTGATTGGCTGTCGCGGCGCGAGGGCTATCGTGCCCGCGCGTATTCCGCGCAACAGAACTCTTGGGAAGCCTTGATCCTGTTCACTGCTGGACTCGCTGCGGCGTTTCTGGGGGGCGCGAATCCGGCTTCGGTGGCGACGGTGGCGATCATCTTCACGGTGGCCCGCGTGGCCTATCTCGCCTGTTACCTCGCCGACCTGGCCACCTTGCGTTCGCTCGTGTGGCTCGTGGGCTTCGGTAGCTGCATTTGTCTGATCGTGATGGGTGCGCAGCACGCGGCATGAGCGAACCCGTTGCATGAGTGAGCCCGCTGCATGAGTCAGCCCGCCGTGATCGAGACCGTCGTGTCGCCGCCCGCCTCGGTGTCGACCTCAAGCACCTTTCGCAAGCTGCAGGCGCGGCTGCGCGGGCTCGTGGGCAAAGCCATCGAGGATTACGCCATGATCGCCGAGGGCGACAAGGTGATGGTGTGCCTCTCGGGTGGCAAGGACTCCTACACCTTGCTCGATATGCTGCTGTCGCTGCAGCGCAGTGCGCCGGTGCATTTCGAACTCGTGGCCGTCAATCTCGATCAGAAGCAGCCGGGTTTTCCGCCGGAGGTGCTGCCCGACTATCTGCGTGGGCTCGGCGTGCCGTTTCATGTGATCGAGCAGGACACCTACAGCGTCGTCAAACGGGTGATCCCTGAGGGCAAGACGATGTGTGGCCTCTGCTCGCGTTTGCGTCGCGGCGCACTCTATCGGTGGGCGGCTGAGAACGGCGTGACCAAGGTGGCCCTCGGACATCACCGCGATGACATCGTCGAGACGCTGTTTCTCAACATGTTCTTCGGCGGCAAGCTCAAGGCTATGGCACCGAAGCTGCGCTCGGAGGATGGCCGGCACATCGTGAT
>RGWK01000440.1 GCA_010029775.1 Gammaproteobacteria bacterium | reverse complement strand
GTCAGAGAGCTCGCCGGAACGGAGTTGCTCCTTCTGCGTGCGCAGATCACTCCAATACTCGCCGGTTGGCGAGAGAGCGTAGACGTCGATGCGTGTGCGCACGGCCACTTTCCAGAAGATGTCGAGAAAGGCAGGCGGCAGGCTGTTGACACCGAAGAGGCGCAGCCGCTCAGGCAAGGGCGCCGCGAGGACATGCGCGTCATCGAGAGCAGCAATCCTTGCGTGCAGATCGATGAAGGAGATGGCCCCTGGAAACGCAGCGCGCAGCGCACGCCACAGCGACGATTGCCACATCTCTCCAGGCAGTGCTTCGCTGGAAAGTGCCTCGGTGGGCAGCCCTGACTCCCAGCCGCGCAACTGATCTGGCCGGTAAATCTGGTACTGATCGAAAAGCCCTGCGATGCGCGTGGCCAACTCGAACTTTCGCAGTGCTGCGCCATCTCGGAGGTAGTGTCGTACCGGTGCAAAGTGCGGATTGTCGAGAAACCGTGGCAGTTGATCGTAGAGCCACCAGGTCATTGCCGTACGGCCGAAGCAGGGCGAGCAGCGCTGCTCGTCACCGAGCAGTGCGATCGTCAGCTCGTCGACCATGCCGCGCGGAAACGGAAAACGCAGCCCCATGCTCAACCCGCGCTGAGTCGCCACCTGCAGCGATAGCCAGCGCGAGGCGTCGTGGTTGGCGACGACGATGCATTGCTGCATCATGGGCGCGACCGCGTCCTCGAGCAGATCGTCGGCCAATTGCTCGGCTAACCACTCCAGGCGGTTCGACAGATGCAGGAATAGGAGGCGGTCGTGGGGCATCATGGATGGGCTCGGCAAGCGCTCATGGTGTGCGTTGGATCGACGCAGATCAAGCGTACCGGTAGACCACCCGGGTGGCCGGAACGTAGAACATTAAGGGCGGGATTTGGATAAAGCTCGTTAACGTGATCCGCAAGTCTGCGAGGAATCAACAACCTACCGCCTTGGAGCAATTTGTGCAGGACGGTGGTACCGTGGATCAAATCGAACAAAGCGTAGTCATGCGGCTACAGCACGTGACGCGGTATCCCGATGACTGACTGCAGAATGTCGATGCTTCAGTCGCGGAGCGCGAGAAGGAGTCACCCGATGAAAGACCTGTTCGTCGATGGCGGAAATGGCCGTCGATCTTCGGCAGACGAGGTTGTTGCACGCGCTATTGCCACCAGTGCGGACGCAACGGAGTGGCGGTTAAGTTCCGCAGGTCTCAAAGACAAGTACATCGGCGACACGGAAAACCCTCGGTCGACGGACCCCTTGAACGAACTCTATGAGTAATTCAGCACCCGCCAACTTCGAGGTGGATCTCGATCGACGCCACTGTCTTGGAGCGGCATTGGCGCTTAGTACCCTTGCCGCGTCGGGCGACGCCCTGCAAGCCGCAACCTCTGCGCGCCCTGATTCCGCTCTCACGGATTTGCGCGACCCTCGACAACTCAGTCTCGCGTTTCGCAAGCTCGCTTGGTCAATGGATGACGGGCTTAGCTTCTGGTGGTTGCGTGGCGTGCGGTACGGGATGCGTGGCAGTGTGGCCACACCGTTCTGGGACATGTATGTCGGATT
>RGWK01000439.1 GCA_010029775.1 Gammaproteobacteria bacterium | reverse complement strand
GCAAGTTCGAGCGGAACCCACCGATTGCCGTTATCGACGAACGCCATGGTCGCGATGCGTTTTCCGCTATGACGCTGCAGAGAGAACAACGCAGCATCATGCCGTGCGCACCGATCGATGTACCGATCGGCGCAATGGCGCATTTGGATCGCCTCTTCCCATATCGCTGCGGACGTGGTTAACGGTATGACCCGAAGGCTTCCCGTCTCGAACGCAGGCAGTACGGGTTCCCACGCGAGCGGTGCCTTCGTGGGTTGGCGTAAGGCTTGGCGGTATTGCTCGGCACGGCGCACGAGATACCCCCAACCGGCGCCCCGTTGGGAGCGTGTCAGGCGTGTGATCTGGCGGTCAGCGACCCAGCCGAGTACCGCGTGGACCTCCGCCGGTTCGAACGGCTTTTTCCGTGCTGCAACACGCGCATCCACGAGGCGCATGATGTGGCGCAGAGTGTCCTGATATTCGAGCAAGGCATCCGCGTACTCACCTTCAGCGGGGTTTTGGCACGTACCGCAGAGCGAGAGAACCTGTCGCCAGAACTCGACTGCGGGGAGTCGCTTGGGCCGCAGGAGGCGGACCATCTTGAGATACGAGAGTGCATTGGTGCTCTCCGTACCCACAAAGAACTCGCGGCAAACGGCGCGATAGAGGCGCTGCCCCCGATGCCCGGATTTCGCGATGGATGTCCATTGCTGAGGGGTGACCCCCAGTCGGCGAGAAAGCTGTCGCAGCGCCTGCTTCGGCTCCAGGCTGCGATTGAAGTCGGGATGATCGCGTAGCCCCCAGTAGAGCGGGAGCAGCGCCGGCGCCTCGCGCTCCAGTAATCTCGTTGAGTCCCGATGCGTGCGCTCGAGGTTGTAGTCGGCAATGCACCACGGCGCCCCAGAAGCAAACTGGCGACGTTGATGCAACAGGTGCAGAACGACAGGGTCCAGATCGAGAGCGCCGCGGATCTGCGCGCGAAGGCGCCGAATATCGACCCGCGAAATCACTTTGAACGCAATCCACGACCACGCCCATGTCGCCCAACGGTCGGCCCATTGATCGACACCCACACGTCTGCGAGCTTCGCGATGGAACGCGCTCTGCAGGTTGTCGATCCAGAGGGTTGTGCGAGGAAAGTCGAGCAACGGCGTCCGATCGGAGATGACCGGGTGCAGGGCCCACGGCTCGGCATCGGATGCACGCCACCAAAGATAGAGATCCAGTGTCCCGACGGCGGTTCGAGCGAGAACCGCTTGCCCGAGAATGTGAACGAGCCGATGTCCGTCGATCTCCTTGATCTCGACCGGGTGGGCAAGGAGCTGCTCGACGTGGTGGGCAAATGAGATCAGGTGGTCGTTGCTGTGAAACGCGGCAATGTGAATCGGCGGCCGAATATTCCGCAGCGACGCGAGCGCGTTGCTGAGCTTCGGCGGCAGCGCGCGAGAATCAGATCTGTAGAGACCGCAGGTAAATACGGGGGTGAGGTTCAGTGAACCTGTAGCCATAGGCTCTCCTGTGAGTGGGGACGACGAGGAAGGGGAAAGTACTGGGCTGGCTTTGCGCCGCACTGACGGCGTTCACGGACCAGCGGCCGTCCCTGCCATAGG
>RGWK01000438.1 GCA_010029775.1 Gammaproteobacteria bacterium | reverse complement strand
CACTGCGCCGGCACGTCGGGCGCGAGACCTGCAACGAACGCCACATGCTGAATGATCGCGTTGTACACGAGATCTAGTTGCAGTCCGGTGCTGAAGGGACTCCACTGCCCCGCACTCTTCGACAGGGGGCCCGGCGGATTGCCATCGACACCATCCGGGAAGAAGGGTCGCGCGAGGTTGCCGATGGCCCGTGCCGAGAAAGCGACCTGGCCATCGCCGAACGCGGCAGGCAGGCCAAGCAGATCACGCGCCGCGGGCAGATACCCCGCCGGTGCCACCGCACGCAGACGCACAAGACCTTGATCGAGATACACCGCAGGCGGCAACGATTGCAGGATCGTTGCCGCGCGAGGCGAGGAGAAAAACGCTGCGGTGCGCGCCTTCTGCACGGCGACGTCAATGCCGAACACCGGAGCATCGCGAGTGCGCACCAACCCGAGCAGCACGCCGCTGGAGTCGACTACGGCAATGCTCACCCGCGCCGGTGTGCCAAGCGGCCTGCGTATCTGCGCGCGGGCGCGTGCGGCCACGCGCAGCGCCGTACTCAATAATTGCTGCACTTCGGTCGCACTCAGTGCCCCGTTCGTTTCGCTCCCGGCGCGTGGCCGAAAGCGCTCCGTATTTGCCGCATCGACGAGCACGAAGGCATCGAGGCCCGGATAGTCGCGGCTGTCCGCGCGGATCCCGGAGGCACTCTGTCCAAAGGCGGTGCCGGCGCGAACGTTGGCGCCGGTGTAACCCTTCACCGCAACAAGCCCTCCCACCGCGGCGCCCTGCGCTGCGAGCGTGGGCGGGGTGTTGCTGCCACCACGCAGATCAGCAAGTTCGAGATCACTGAAGCGCAAGGTCTTGCCATCTGCCGTTATGCGATCGGCGCGGCGATCCTCCGGTGCCACAAGCCCCACGGTCGCGGCCAATGCGATCGCCTCATCGAGATCCTCGTCACGATCGAGCGGATTGGCATCAAGTCCATAGACGCCATCGGCCATCACGCCGACGCCGCCGACCGGGGTGCCATCGAGATACAGCGGAAAACCACCGGGGTCCGCAGCGAGTCCGAGCGGCGAGCGCTGCGGACCGTTGACGCACCGGTCACCGCTTTGGCGATCGCCCCCAGGGTCGCAGGCACCACAGAAACGTTCTCAAGGCCGCCGTCGATCCGAACCGCACCCTGCGTGCTGCGTACCGTGACGGTCGGCGCCGCGCCATTCATCGCATAGACGGCCAGTACATTGCCGACTCGATCTACCACCGCGATGGTCGCCCGAGCATTGCGCGCCTGAGCCTCGACGACAGCACGGGCAATCACGGTCTCAACCTGTGCGATCGTCAGCGCCGAGTTTGCCGAGGCACACGACCCATCGCAGACGCGGCCTGCGCCGCCCGCGGCATTCACCGTCGGGGCACCGCCGCCTGCGCCTCCGCTGCCACCGCCGCAGGCCGTGAGCGCAAGCGCGGCACACAAAGATATCCAACGCAAAGGGATCACGGCAGGGCAGCCTTGCTCAGCACGGCCTTGAGGGTCGCGGGGTGCCACAGCGGTTGACCCTTGCCGTGGAATCCATGGCAATCGACGCAGTCGGTCGCCAT
>RGWK01000437.1 GCA_010029775.1 Gammaproteobacteria bacterium | reverse complement strand
CCGGTTGGGGGTATCTCGTGCGCCGTGCCGAGCAATACCGCCAAGCCTTACGCCAACCCGCTAAGGCACCGCTCGCGTGGGAACCCGTATTGCCTGCGTTCGAGGCCGGAGGTCTCCGGGTTATACCTTTGACTTCCGCCAGAGCGCTATGGGAAGAGGCGATCCAAATGCGCCACTGCGCCGATCGGTATATCGATCGGTGCGCACGGCGTGACGCTGCGTTGTTCTCTCTGCAGCGTCATAGCGGAAAACGTATCGCGACCATGGCGTTTGTCGATAACGGCAAGCAGTGGGTTCCGCTCGAACTTGCGGGCAAAGCCAACAGCGAACCGGTCCTTGAGGTTCGCAAGGTCGCAGGCGAGATCATTGAGCGGATGCAGGGCGTTGCCGTTCGAGCAATAAATAATGCTACGGAGGATAGACATGCCAGTACGCAAAATGACTGACGAGGAGTGCGATCAGAGATTCGTAATCAATCTATTGTTGCGTGCCGCCGCATTCGCTGCTGACAAGCATCGTAATCAACGCCGAAAAGACCATGCGCGTACGCCATACATCAATCATCCCCTCGCAGTGGCCCGCGTACTTGCCGAGGAGGGCGGCGTTACGGATGTCGAGATCCTCGCCGCAGCGATCTTGCACGACACGCTGGAAGACACCGAGACCACCCCACGCGAATTGCATCGCGAGTTTGGGGCTCGTGTCGCAGCACTTGTAGCGGAGGTGACGGACGACAAGTCGCTACCGAAGCAGCAACGCAAGCAGTTGCAGGTCGAGCATGCGCCGACCAAGAGCAAGGGCGCTGCGCTGATTAAGGTGGCCGACAAGATCTGCAACCTTCGGGATCTCCGTGGGTCGCCACCGAAGCACTGGTCTGAGGAGCGGAGGCGGAAATACCGGCAGTGGGCAGGGGTTGTGGTGGCGGCGCTGCCGATCGGCAGGCATCGATTACGCCGCGTCGCCGCCATTTATCGCCAACCCCGTCTGTCTGGAGCGCGCCCATGGTCGTTGCCAATCAGTTGTTCGATGCCCTCACCGCCGCCAATGTCCCCCGTGATCAAGCCCACGCTGTCGTCGACGCACTCGAGCATCGCATGAGCTCAGAGCTTGCGACCAAGGCAGACCTCGAACGAGAGATCGCTGGGCTGCGCGCCGCGACCAAGGCCGATCTCGAACGAGAGATCGCCGGGGTTAAGGCCGATATTGCCGCGACGAGGGCAGACCTTGAACGAGAGATCGCTGGGCTGCGCGCCGCGACCCACGCCGACTTACAAAGAGAAACCGCGCAGATTCGCGAGGAAGCCCGAGTAGGCTTTGCGACGATACGCAAGGAGATGGCGGAGCTTTCTCAAAGGTCGATGATTGTTTTCGGCGGATTACAGGTAACCAGTCTCACCATTTTCTTTTTCGCACTCGAGTACGCCGGAAGGTGAAACTTTGCGGTGCCCACAGCAAACCTCGGTCACCGCCTGCCGTCTCTGATCACGCGCTGTCTTTTACGACCGGGTAGGTGGCGGCGCCCCAGTCGTGCTTTGGGTGATCCATCATGATTTCAATCACGATGGGCACGAGCTTGCCGAGCAGATTGGC
>RGWK01000436.1 GCA_010029775.1 Gammaproteobacteria bacterium | reverse complement strand
CGCATTCTGGAAGGGCTTCGAAAGCGCCGTGTCGACCGTTCCCGGGTGCAGCGCAACACAAAGCGCACCCGGATTTCGCTGCCGCAACTCGACGGCGCAGGTGCGCACCAGCATGTTGAGCGCGGCCTTCGAGGCGCGATACGCGTGCCAGCCGCCGAGCCGGTTGTCCTCGATCGAACCGACGCGCGCCGACAGACAGGCGAACACGGACTTGGCGTCGCGCCGCAGATGTCCGAGGGCATGCTTGGCGATCAACGCGGGTCCCGTGGCATTGACTGCGAAGGCCTCGGCGAGCGCTGCCGCATCCAGACTGCGCCAGCTCTTTTCCGGGCGCAGCTGCGAACCGTGCAGCACACCGGTGGCCACGAGGACCAGATCGAGCGGTCCCTCGGCGGCCGCCGCAGCCACCACGGCGGCAATGCTGGCCTCGTCCTGCAGCGTGAACTGCCACGGCGGTGCCGCGCGGCGCGCAGCCGCGTACACGCGCGCCACGCGTGGATGGCTGGCGAGCTCGCTCGAAAATGCCGCACCGAGGCCACCGCCGGCGCCGAACACGAGCGCCCGCAGCGGGCTCGCAAAGCTCGTCAGCACCGGGAGCGAATCAGGATCGGCGGGAGTCATGGAACGTCTCGCAGCTCGGCAGCGGAAAAAATTTCTGCGGGATCTGGTACCGGTCGTGACGCCCAGAAATGGTGCTCCGGAACCCTTGGAGGTGTGGCAAGAACAAATGAAGAAGCACACAGCGTCGCCAGACAACGACCCTGGACCCCGTCTTCTCAAGGTCAACGAGTATCTCGAGAAGAACTTTCCCGACTTCTTCGCCGAAGCGCGTTTCCACGTCGGAGACGACGATTACTTCCTGTACTCCCGCTTCGGTCAGTATCTTGCCCGCTCCATCGAATACCGCCGCGCACCGCGCGCAAAGATCTACCGTGGTTTCACGGTACTCAACAAAATGGCTGCCGCGTTGACCCCGCTCACCGGCGGGTCATCTTCGCTTCCTCCCTAGGCACCGTCTTCGAGTGGTACGACTTCTACCTCTACGGGGCGCTGTCGGCGATCATCTCCCGGCAGTTCTTTTCGGGCGTCAACGAGACCACCGGTTTTATCTTCGCGCTGCTGGCCTTCGCCGCCGGCTTCTTCGTGCGCCCGTTTGGCGCGCTTGTATTCGGGCGTCTGGGTGATCTCGTCGGGCGCAAACACACTTTCCTCGTCACCATTGTGCTCATGGGCGTTGCCACCGCCGGTGTCGGGCTGCTGCCCTCTTACGAAGCCATTGGTGTCACGGCACCGATCCTGCTGATCCTCCTGCGCTTGCTGCAGGGCCTGGCGCTTGGCGGCGAGTACGGCGGTGCCGCCACCTACGTCGCCGAACACGCGCCGGAGGGACGGCGCGGTCTCTACACGAGCTGGATCCAGACGACGGCGACGCTCGGCCTGTTTCTCTCGTTGCTCGTGATTCTCGGTTGTCGGCTGGTGTTCGGCCCGCAGTTCGAGGAGTGGGGCTGGCGCGTGCCGTTTCTGCTGTCGATCGTGCTGCTCGGCATCTCGGTGTACATCCGCCTGCAACTCGAGGAGTCACCGGCCTTC
>RGWK01000435.1 GCA_010029775.1 Gammaproteobacteria bacterium | reverse complement strand
ATCTGCCCGTGCGGGTCATTCACTGGAGTCTGTTGTTGTGCGTGGTCGGGGCCTGGCTGACACGTGAGATCGAGGGTGATTGGTTTGCCTGGCACACGCGCTTTGGCTACGCCGTGTTGTTGCTGGTGGTGACCCGATTACTGTGGGGGTTTGTGGGCACGCGCCATGCGCGTTTTTCGAGTTTCGTGCGCGGCCCATCGGCGATTCTGCGTTACCTGCGCGGCGATTCTGCGTCGGCTTTGAGCGCGCCGGTTGGCCATAACCCGCTTGGGGCGCTGATGGTCCTCGCGCTGCTCGGGCTTTTGCTCACTCAGGCGATTACGGGCCTCTTCGCCAACGACCAGATCATGGAAACCGGGCCGCTCTTCGGCTACGTCAGCAGCACGACGAGCGATGCGCTGACCACCGTGCACAAGCAGGTCTTTGACCTCATCGTAGCGGCCGTGTTCATCCACGTTGCTGCAGCACTGTTTTACCTCTGGGTGAAGCACGACAACCTCATCCTGCCGATGCTCACGGGCCGCAAGCCGGCGGACCGCGTGCCGGCCGGTGAGGACATCCGCTCTTCGCGCACCGCGGTCGCGGTGGCCATACTGGTCGCGCTGGGTGCCCTGTTGTACTGGATCATCCGCGCGGCGCCGGAACCCATGTTGTTCTCGTATTAATCGACGCAACGCTTTTTAAAACACTATCTCGGGGGGTAAATATGGATTGGCAAAGACGCGAACTATTGCTGGGAGGAGTCAGCACGCTGGCCCTGGCGAGCGTCGGCGCGGAGGCGGTCGCGGCCAACGCGGCGGCGGCTGACGTTCTGAAAGGACCCTATCTCGATCTCGGCACGCCGCGCGGCAACATGCTCGCCGTGGCGCGCATGTCGGCGGATCTCGATCTCAGCAAGCAAAAAACCGGTTGGTACAACGGCTACGTCTCCGGTGTGCGTGCCGGTGAGCCGCTCAAGGATCTGTTCGGTTTCGCGGGCTTCGGCATGGCGCGCTTGCTGCCACACGAGAGTGGCACGGGCTATCGTAAAGTGCTGCGCGAAGTGGGTATCTACTACGATCTCAAGAGCGGGGAGCCGCTCGAGGAGTTTCTTAACCCGTATACGGGCGAGAAAGTCCGCGTCGTGCCGGTGGCGAATGACCCGTTCAACACCACGATTCAGGAGTACTTTCCGCCGCCGCCCAACTACGGTGGACTGAACGCGACAACACCGCCACCCAAGATTCCGCTGCAGCTGCCTTGGAAAAAGCAGGGCGATTACATCACGCTGGAGCGCCACATACACTTGTTCTACAAGAACGCTCTGCAGCCCGACAAATGGCCTCGCGAGTCGGCGGGCCCGATGGCTCGCGTATCGGAGTTCTTCACCTACTTTTTCCGCGCGGCGGACATGCAGAACTCGGCGATGACTTCGCTCAATTTCCATGGAACGTGGTCGCGGGTCACCCCATGGCTGCCCTGGATGCTGATGGGGCAGGCGGAGGGTCATTGCCAATACATGTGCTACCAGGGCAGCGGGCAAGATCTTGGCGACGTCATGCCGCGCGCGGTGCTCGATTACATCGAGAAGAAGTTCCCGCTGTATCTCAAC
>RGWK01000434.1 GCA_010029775.1 Gammaproteobacteria bacterium | reverse complement strand
AGGCCGGGCGGCAACTGGTCTTCGTCCAGCCGCTCGTCCACGCCCACAAAGCCGGCGTCGCCGTCCCGTTGCGGGGCGGTGTCACGCGGATAGTAGGCGTCGTAGCGGTTCATCGCACGTATTCGACCGGCGGGGTTTGAATGGTCCCCTTGCGTTCTACGCTGGCGCAGCCGGCGGCGAGGATGCAGAGGGCGAGGGCAAGGAAGGTCTTCATGTCAAAAGCGAATGAGCGTTACCCGGGCTTTCTCAGTAACGGACAGCTCCACGACTTTGCGGGTCTGCGGGTCGTAGCACACCACATCGTCCGGGCCGCCCCCGCACAGCGCCACGTTGATGGCGTGGCCTTCGCCGCTGTCCCGCACATACCACAGTTCACCCACCGCCAGCGCGGTGGCCGGCGGTCGGCCGGGCGTTAAGCAGTGCAGAATCTGCGCGAAGCCCGCCGCGATGCGCGCAAAGTCGTCGCAGTCGTTGGCGTCCTCGGTCCAACGCAAAACGTCGAAGAACTGCTGGAAGCTCCACAGGGCCGAGCTGAACGCGCCCTCGATGAAGCCCCGCGTGGGCAGCGCATAACGCCGGTCCGCCGCGTTCCAGCCCGCGCCGGCGTCGTAGCCGGCCACGGCCAGGGTCAGCAGAATTTCGGTGGCGCTGAGGATCTTCATTTAGCTTTCGCCTCCAGTGCGTGGAGGATTTCCTGCATCCGGGCGTCCGGCACCCACCAACCGCTCGAGGGCGCTGTGAACTTCTGCCCGGCTTCGAGCGGGAGCACCTGCTTGTCCGCCGGGATGACCACCACGCGCGTCGCGCAGCCGTTGCTCCAGGCGAGCATTGACAGCAGCAGCGTCACGCGCAGCCAGTTCGGCGTCCACTTGGGCGAGGCGGTCGGAGACGGTTGGTTCACGTTTGGGTTTGCCGAACTTCACCCACGCCCCAATGGCTGCGGTGAGCAGGCCAATGATGGCGAGGGCAAGGGTCATTTCGCGGCCACATCTTCCGAGGTCTTGTCGTTGTCGCGGGCAAAGAAGCCCACGAGACCCGAGGCCAGCGAGGCCACGACGGTGGCGATCTTGGTCACGAGCGGGTCAAGGTTCGCGGCGGCGATGCCACCGGCAGCGGCGGCAATCGCGCCGCACAGGGTTGTCTTCCAGGATTTCATTGGTTGTTGGGGTTGGGGTTAATGACCAAACAGCTTGCTCACGACGGTGCCGATGCCGCCCGCTCCGATTCCGCTGCCGATGGCGATGCCCAGCAGCTTCTTGCGGTCGCCCTCCAGCTCGGTCACGCGCGCGATCACCACGTCGTGCTTCGCGTCGTTGCGTTGCCGATACTCGCGCGTTTCGGTCACGTGGCTGTCGAGCTTCTGCTCGATGCGGGCCAGCGTGGCGTCAATGGAGTTGGGGTTGAATTCTTGGCTCATGGGAATGGCGTTTGAATGCGTTGGAGTCCAAGTTCCGCCGCACGTTGGTCGGGCCAGCCGGGATCAGTGCCGAGGTCGTAGCGCGTCCAGTCCACATCCATTTCAGGGTAAGCATCGAGCAGCGCCTGCACCTCGGCTTCTTTGGCTGCGCTCAACGTCACCCCGCACCACCCA
>RGWK01000433.1 GCA_010029775.1 Gammaproteobacteria bacterium | reverse complement strand
CTCCGTCGGGTACCGGGGAAGGAGTTGGGGCCAACCCCGGCGCCCGACGGAGAGTTCAGACCTCGATTAAAGTTTGCAGCGCCCCGTCCGATACAACGAAGGACAGAACCGAACCGGAGTCGGCGCAGCGACAACGTCAGGCTACGGTTCTACCGCTCGCACTGCGGGGGTGATCCCTCCGCAGTGCGCAGCGGGGATTTCCGGTAGTCGATCACGGAATCCGCAGATTGGGCCCGTTGGGCCCTTCAGTTTTTTCTTCGCGAACCTTAGTCTGACCGCACTGTTCATTTGCGGGTCAGCCCATGCTGTCGGTCACGAATACGGTCGTTCTGTCTCCCGGAGTGCGGCGCAGCATTGCCACAGCGCAAAACCAGCTCGCGACGGCCATGTTCCAGTTGTCGACGGGCCTGCGCTCCTCTGCCGGGCAAACCGGGGCGTCTGCTTCAGAAGTGTCCGTCCGGCTCGAGTCGCAAATCCGCGGACTGGATGAAGGGCTCAGGCGGCTCAGCGAAGGTATAGCGATCGCGCAGTCGGCCGAAGAGCTTCTTGACGCCATAGACGGCAACCTGGGGCAAATGGCGGAGATCGCCCAATCCGCCCAAGATGAAACCTTATCCCCCGAGGGCAGGTTGACCCTGCAGACGCAGTTGGCGGCCTTGCGCGACACGATATCCCGCAATGCAGAACAGGATTGGGGGCGAACTCTTTTTGGTCAAGAGAGCGTCACTCCTGAACGGCGTGAGCTCGGGGTCGACGGGGACTCACCCGCCGAGGCGCCGGCTGCCGAGATGGTCGAAGAGGGAGGCAGCGCGGGGACTCCGGCGCCCATTCCGATGATCGATGTCTCGACTCCGGCGGCTGCACGGGCGGCATCCCAAGCTGTCGACAACGCCCGATTGCAACTCAGCGAGTTTCGCGGGCGCGTCGAGCAGATCCTCGGGCACCTCGAGGCCTCGGTCACCAACCTGCGCATGGCTACCGAAAGCTACACGACGGGGCGGATTCGCTCGGTCGATGATGCGTTCATCCGCGAGGCATTGGGGCGGGTCAAGCTGCAAGCCAAGCAGGAGTCTCACCGCGTGATGGAGACTCAAGCCAACGCGCATCCGAGCAGCGTTCTTGTGCTGCTACGCCCTGAAAAATAGGCACTTTAGCCTCTTCGAACTGAACCGGAACTAGTTCCTGCCTCAGTTCCGGACCCACGACCGGCTCTGATTCCGGACCTGCGTCGGACATCGAGACTAAAAAATCGGTTCACCATGTGCGAGTGATGCGGCGTGCCGTTGAAGGCGGTGTCAGGAACACCAATAAGCCAATACGGCAGCAGGAGACCCCATGAGCACAGTGATCAATACCAATCTGGCCTCGATCATCGCGCAGCGCTCGCTGGCGAACACGTCGGTGCAGATGTCGACCGCATTGCAGCGCCTGAGCACGGGCCTGCGCATCAATAGCGCGAAGGACGATGCGGCGGGACTCGCGATCAGCGAGCGTTTGACGGCCCAGGTTCGCGGTTATAACCAGGCGATCCGCAATGCCGGGGATGGTATATCGCTGGCGCAGACGGCCGAAGGCGGCATGGACGGCATCACCAACAGCTTGCAGCGCATGCGCGAGCTT
>RGWK01000432.1 GCA_010029775.1 Gammaproteobacteria bacterium | reverse complement strand
CCACGAGCGAACCCTCGAATCGCAGGCCACCGAGAGGATTGGGTCGATCCAGTACCACGAGCGGCACATCATGTTCTGCGCAGGCGTGCAGCGCCTCGCCGAGTGTCGACAAATAGGTGTAGGTCCGTGAGCCCACATCCTGTATGTCAAACAGCAGCACATCGATATCGCGCAGCGTTTCGCGCGACGGACGCTTGGTGGCGCCATAAAGGCTGACGACCGGCAGACCTGTCTGACGATCCCGCGCATCGGCCACGCGCTCACCCGCGGCGATCTCGCCGCGAATGCCATGTTCGGGGCCGAACAGTTTGACCAGACGCACACGTGGGTCCCGTGCGAGCCGGTCCACCGTCGGAACGAGTTGACCATCGACGCCTGAAGGATTGGTGATCAGTCCAATCCGCTTGCCTTCGACCCACGCCGTGAACTCGCTGCCGGGTTCCAGCAGCCGATCGATGCCCAAGGTAACTCGGGGTTCGGCCGCGACCAGGCTCAGCGGCAAGGCCGCGAGTAAAAGTGAAGCAAGTAGAGCGGATTTCATGCCTTGAAGTACCAGCCGCGGTGATGCAGAGCCGAAGCAATGGCCCAATACAATGCCAACATCGCCACTGCATAGCTCAGCGAACCCAGGCGCGGGTCTGCGAAAAGCGGTGCAAAGAGTGTCGCGTGAATCCGGTTCAGTAGGGATATCGTCTGACCGGCCACGCTCGGATCATCCATACGAACGAGTGACAGGGTACGGGGTATCAGGCCGCTCAGTGCGAAGATGAGCAGAGCGTTACGCCCGAAAGCCGTGAAGCCGCGCCGCAGCCAAGAAAAAGGCGTCGTTCGAGGCGTTGCAGCGTGCCGCAGCAGATGCCACATCGCCACCAGCGTGATCGTTGCGAAGCCCGTGGTCAGTAGCACGTAGGTTGAGGTCCAGATCTTCTTGTTGATGGGCATGACGAGGCTGCCGATGAGACCGAGGACGACGAGTCCGACGCCAACGCCAATCCACTTGGGGCTTGCGCCGCTTGCTTCGCGTTGCGGCAGCCAGTGCCGCGCGACGACGTAGCCCAGCAGAACCTGCGCCACGGCAGGCGGCGTGCTGCCAAGGCCTTCCGGATCAAACGCCACCCCTTCGCCTCGGTAGAGGTGTGCTTCGCCGAACACCGCGCGATCGAGGTGCGTGCCGAAGAAGCCTTCTAGGGAGTACGGGTCGGAACCCTGAGCCCACAGCACACAGGCGAGCCCGTAGCCGATCAGCAGCACTATGGCGGTGGGCAAGGCGGCGCGCCCCCCGCCCACCCGAATGACGAGTGCTGCAATGGCCCAGCACAGCGCGATACGCTGCAACACGCCCATCACTCGCAGCGAATCGATATCGCCCCACAGCACGCGTGGCCATGCGTTGAGGAGCAGACCGATGCCAAAGATCAGCAGTGTTCGGCGCAGCCAACGCCCTAGAAACTCGGCACTCGACTCAGCGCCGGACGCAGAGGTCGTTAGCGCGAGTGCGTTGCCGACGGCAAACAGGAAAAACGGAAAGACAAGATCGGTGAGTGTCCAGCCATGCCAGGCTGCATGCGCAAGCGGGGCGTAGAGATGCGCCCAGGTGCCTGGATTATTGACGAGGATCATT
>RGWK01000431.1 GCA_010029775.1 Gammaproteobacteria bacterium | reverse complement strand
CAGTGCACGCTCTACCTGCAGGTCGTAGAGGAGATATGCGAGCGTGAGGAGCGCCGCAACAGAAACGTTGGAGAAGACGGCGCGAAAGACCGGTTTCGGCGCATGTAGTAACTGGTAGATGCGACGACCGATGAAGCCGCGTGGGCGGCGTGCCTTAGCCATGCAGGATCTCGATGGTCGGCCGCTTCGGCAGGGTTTCCGGAGTGTGTGCGGCGAAGAGCGCGATCAGCTCAGCGATGCGCGCCACCTCGGCCTCGGTGTTCCAGAAGCCCCACGAGGTGCGCAGTGCGGCGGCAGAGCCAGGTCGACCGTCAAGCGGCGGGAGGCTCGGCACGCGGCGGGTGATCGCGAATGCGCGTCGGGTGAGCTCCTCGACCAGTTGTTCGGGCTTCCAACCGGCCACGCGGAGCGAAACGATCGTGGCGTGCCCACCGGCTGGGGCGAGCATCTGCACCCCGGGCACGTCGCGCACGGCGGCATGGAACTGGGTGGCGAGGCGCTGGGCACGGTCAGTCGCCCACGGCAGGCCGACCTGCATCGAGAACCAACCCGCTGCTCGGGACGCCCCCGCGAGTGATGGGCGGCTATGCCCCGAGGTTTGGAAGCGGCGCGCGTCTGAACGGAGCGTTCCTACTCCGTTGAGCGGCTGCCCATCAAATGCCATGTAGCCGCCAATGATCGGACGGAAGGTGTCGGCGGCAAGCGCCTCGCGCGACACCCGAATGCCGGCGACTCCCTCAACGCCAAGCAGCCACTTCTGCGACGGAAAGGCGAGCAGATCGGGATTGAGCGCATCGATGTCATCACGGAGGGCGCCGACTCCCTGAGCACCATCAAGCACCGTGGTGATCCCCGCAGATCGCGCCGCGGCGAGCAGCGGCGCGACAGGAAGCACACGACCACTGATCCACGAGACGCGCGAAAGGAGCAGCAGCTTCGTTGGCGCAACAAGTAGGGGCAGAACGCTCGCTGTGATCTCTTCATCGCTGAGCGGTTGCCCAGCGGCGCTGCAGAGTGAGAGCGTGTGGATGGTCACTCCAGTGCGCGACGCAAGCGCTCCGAGGCTGCCGCGAATCGCTGGGTACTCTTCGTCAAATGTGACAATGCGGTCACCAGCTCGCCACTCCATGCCGAGGATCGGTCGAAGGATTGACTCTGTGGTGCTGTGACCAATGGCGACCAGATCAAGATCGGTGGCGAGCACGCCAGCGAAGACGCCGCGCAACTCATTGGCGCGCTCCTCAACGTCATCCATGGCGTACTCGGTGGCACGTCCGGTCTGCAGCTCTTGATCTTGCACAGCGCGCATTGCGGCTTCGACCTCAGCGGGCACTGGTCCGTAGCTTCCCGCATTCAGGTAGATGCTCGCCTCTGTCGAGGGCATCAGTTTTCGCAGTTCGGTGACTTTCTCCTGATCGCTCATTCTGTCTCCCCTGCCGGTCCGCTCGAGGCGCGGCAGCGTGCCTCTATCGCCGAGAGTGACGCTACCTGATCGGGGCCAAGGTCGGTGCGGAAGCGCACAATGCGTGGACCGCGAAGGGTGTAGCCCGAACCGCTGCGCTCACTGCGCCGCAACTCGTCGAACGACACCTCCACCACGATGCGTGGCTCAACGCTGCGATAGTTGCCGAGCTGCGCAACGGTGTGTT
>RGWK01000044.1 GCA_010029775.1 Gammaproteobacteria bacterium | reverse complement strand
GATCTGCCCGGGCAGATCGAGCGCGGCGATGCGTCCGGTCTTTACGCCCTCGACGCGAATGCGCCGATCGAGTTCCTCGGCACGACCCGCCATCTCGAGCGCCTCTTGCAGCAAACCCAGCGGGTTATTGGCTTCCACCCGACGGAACACCGGATAGCAGAGCCGATCGCGCACCTCGGTCGGTGAGCCGACGAGTTCGGCGAGCGTACGGCTGAGCCGATCATCCGGCGCGGAGTACTGCAGACCGCGCGGGAAGATGAAAAAGCGCATCGCGCCACCCAGCACCCGATTCGGGAAGTTGCGCAGGAAGGCATGCAATTGCTCCTGCGCCTTATAGAGCAGGTTGCGGCAGGCCCACTCGACGATGGGCAGATCTTCCGGGCGACGACCCTGGTTTTCGTAGTGCTTGAGCACCATTGAAGCCAGGTACATGTAGGAGAGCACATCGCCGAGTCGCGCCGAGAGGTTTTCCTTCTTCTTGAGGTAGCCACCAAGACTCAGCATGGCCACGTCGACCGCGAACGCAAAGCTCGCCGAGAAGCGCACGATGTGCTGGTAATACCTCGCCGCCGGGCCTTCGGCCGGTACCGTTGTGAAGCGCGCGTTGGTGAGCGCCATGATGAACGAGCGCACGGCGTTGCTGAGCGTGAAGCCGATGTGTCCCAGCAGCGCACTGTCGAAGTCTGCGAGCCCCTGCTTGCGATCCGGGTTTCGCGCGGCTTCCATTTCCTTGAGCACGAACGGATGGCAGCGCACGGCGCCTTGGCCGAAGATGATGAGGCTGCGCGTGAGAATGTTCGCGCCTTCCACGGTGATAGCCACGGGGACGACCTGATAGCCACGACCGAGGTAGTTGCGAGGGCCGAGGCAGATGCCCTTGCCGCCATGCACGTCCATGGCATCGTTCGCCACTTGTCGGCTCATCTCGGTGACGTGGTACTTCAGCATAGCCGAGGGCACCGAGGGCTTCTCGCCGCCGTCAATGGCGCCCGCCGTGACTGAACGCGCGGCGTCCATGATGTACGTGTAGCCGACCATGCGTGCGATCACGCTCTCGATCCCTTCAAACTTACCCACCGGCATGTTGAACTGGCGACGGATGCGCGCGTAGGCGCCCGTGGCGAACACGGCGGCCTTGCCGCCACCCGTGCCGCTCGAGGGCAAAGAAATACAACGACCCACCGAGAGTTGCTCGACCAGCATGCGCCAACCCTGACCCGCCATCTTCGGACCGCCGATGATGAAATCGAGCGGCACGAACACGTCCTTGCCCTGGATCGGACCGTTCTGGAAAGGCACGTTCAGCGGGAAGTGGCGACGGCCGATGCTCACGCCGCGGGTGTGTCGCGGGATCAGCGCGCAGGTGATGCCCACATCGACGGTCTCGCCGAGCAGCTTCTCCGGATCAAACAGCCGAAAGGCGAGGCCGATCACCGTGGCCACCGGGGCAAGCGTGATGTAGCGCTTGGAGAAGTTGAGTCGCAGGCCGACGATTTCCTGTCCTTCCCACATGCCGCGGCAGACGACGCCGGTGTCGGGCAGCGAGGCGGCGTCGGACCCGGCACGTGGACCGGTCAGTGCGAAACAGGGAATGTCCTCGCCACGGGCGAGCCGCGGCAGGTAATGATTTTTCTGCTCCTCGGTGCCGTAGTGCTGCAACAGCTCGCCGGGGCCGAGCGAGTTGGGCACGGCAACCGTCGAGGAGACCGTAGCGCTGCGCGAGGAGAGTTTGGCGAGCACGCAGGAGTGGGCGTAGGCGGAAAACTCAAGGCCGCCGTACTTCTTCTGGATGATCATCGCGAAGAAGCCGTTGCGCTTGAGGTAATCCCACACCTCGGGGGGCATGTCGCCACGGCGATGGGTGATGTCGAAATCGTCGATCATCCGGCACAGCTCTTCGCACGGTCCGTCGAGGAACGCCTGCTCCTCGGCCGTCAGTTGCGGTGCCTTGGCGCCAAGCAACTTCGCCCAGTCTGGCTTGCCGGTGAACAACTCGCCGTCCCACCACACCGTGCCGGCCTCAAGTGCTTCGCGCTCGGTGCTCGACATCGCCGGCAACATGCGGCGGTAGATTTTCATGAACGGTCGCGATACCAGTGCCTTGCGCAACGGCACGACGTTGAGAAAGGCGAGGACAGCGAACACTGTCCAAAGAAATCCTTTCCACAATCCGGCAGGATCGCCGATGACGGTATAGGCGAGCAGCAGGACGAAGAACGTGCCGGTATAGGCTGCGAGGCTGAGCCGCCGGTAGGCGAGGAACAGCAGCGCGCCGACGAACAGCAGTGCAATGACGCCGCCCTTGAGCGTCAGGGCCCAGATCGCAACCGCGAGCAGGGCGAGGGCGATGATCGTGTTGGCCATGCCGGAAGCCTACTGGATTGGCGCGGCAGAACTGAAGCGTTTTCGGTGGCGAAGAGGCGCTCGACAGCACGAGCCCTTGAGGGTCGCGTAACGACAGAGGGGGCGTTGCCGCCCCCCCTTCGTTGACCTAGTCGGGATGCCGGATGCGGTCAGCCGAGCAGATCCTTCACGCCGTCGCGCTCCTCGAGCAACTCGGCGTGGGTGGCGTCCATGCGCTGGCGGCTGAACTCGTCGATGGCGAGACCCTGCACGATCTCGTAGTGTCCGCCGCGACAGACGACCGGGTAGGAGTAGATGACGCCCTCGGGGATACCGTAGCTGCCATCCGAAGGAATGCCCATCGACACCCAATCCCCATTCGATGAGCCGCGGAACCAGTCACGCACGTGATCGATCGCAGCCGAGCCCGCAGAGGCCGCCGAGGAGGCGCCGCGCGCCTTGATGATCGCTGCGCCGCGCTGCTGCACGGTCGGGATGAAGGTCTTCTCGATCCACTCCGCATCGACGAGGCTCCGTGCCTGCTGGCCCTTGACGAGGCAGTGGTTGATGTCCGGGTACTGGGTGGCCGAGTGGTTGCCCCAGATGATCATCTTCTGGATATCGTTGACGTGTGCACCGGTCTTCTCGGCCAGCTGCGACAGCGCGCGGTTGTGATCGAGACGGGTCATGGCCGTGAAGCTCTGTGGCTTGAGGCTCGGCGCATTTTTCATTGCGATCAGCGCGTTGGTGTTGGCCGGATTGCCGACCACGAGCACCCGCACGTCGCGCGCGGCGACGTCATTCAGCGCTTTGCCTTGTGCGGAGAAGATCTGCGCGTTGGCAAGCAGCAGATCCTTGCGCTCCATACCGGGTCCGCGCGGCCGCGCACCCACGAGCAGCGCCGCATGGCAATCCTTGAAGGCCACGCGAGCATCGTCGGTCGCCACGACCTTGTTGAGTGTGGGGAACGCGCAATCGTTGAGCTCCATCAGCACGCCCTGCAGGGTAGGCAGCGCCGGCGTGATCTCCAGCAGGTGCAGGTTGACGGGTTGGTCGGCACCCAGCATCGCGCCCGAGGCGACGCGAAAGGCAAGGGCATAGCCGATCTGACCGGCCGCGCCGGTGATGGCGACATTCAAGGGCTGCTTCATCTCGAGTTCTCCACAGGTAAACGCGCGCGAATTCTACGGTATGGGCGATCCGAGAAGGCGGGGCTTGACTCTGATTTAGTGTTGTAGTTATATATAACACTAGAAGTAATGCTCAGGAGTCAGTAACGTGAACACATGCCCCGCCAACCTTTCTTCCCACCCGTCCCCCTCGGCCTCTTGGTCGGCCGCCCTGCCCAACGCCTGACTGCATGCCCTCGCGGGCCCTCACCCACGAGTTTCGCCGGAGGTATCGCCTGATGGAGCAGACTTGGAACGACAGCGCACCGATCTATCGCCAGCTGCGCGATCGGGTTGTCGCCATGATCCTCGAAGGCAGCTTGCGCGAGGGTGACCCGTTGCCTTCGGTGCGCAACGTGGCGGCGGAGTTTCGCATCAACCCGTTGACGGTCCTCAAGGCCTATCAGCAATTGGTGGATGAGCAACTGGTGGAGAAACGTCGCGGCCGCGGTATGTACGTCAACGCCGGTGCGAGTGCCGCGCTGTTGGCCGACGAACGCCAACGTTTCCTCGGCGAGCAGTGGCCACGGACGAGAGCGACCATCGATCGGCTCGGTTTCACCGTCGATGAACTTATGCAGATTCCTGCAGCGAAGAATGTTGGAGACAAGTCATGAACCAACCCGTCATCAAGGCGCGCGGGCTGCGCAAGACGTACGGCAAAGGCGTGGTCGCACTCGACGGTGTCGACTTCACCGTGGGTGCCGGGCGCATCGTCGGACTAATGGGTCCGAACGGCGCCGGCAAAACAACGGCGCTCAAGGCCATCCTCGGCTTGACCCAATTCGAAGGCGAGTTGTCAGTGCTGGGTCGCGACCCGCGCATCTCTCGCGATCAACTGATGAATGACGTGTGCTTCATTGCCGATGTGGCCGTGCTGCCCAAGTGGCTGCGCGTACGAAACGCCATCGACTACGTCGCCGGCGTACACCCACGATTCGATCGTGCGAAGGCCCAGGACGTGTTGGCTCGCACCGAGGTGCGCCGCGACAGTCGTATCGGCGAACTGTCGAAAGGCATGATCACTCAATTACACCTCGCGCTGATCATGGCTATCGATGCGCGCCTGCTGGTGCTCGATGAGCCGACGCTTGGTCTGGACCTGCTGTACCGTCGTACCTTTTACGAAGCCTTGCTCAACGACTACTTCGATCACGAGACGACGATCCTCGTCACTACCCACCAGGTCGAGGAGGTCGAACACCTGCTGACCGATGTGTTGCTGATCAACCATGGACGCATCGTTCTCGACTCGGCTGTCGATCAATTGCCGAATCGTTTCGTGCAGCTCGTCACCACGGCCGAACATCTGCCGGCCGCGTTAAAGCTGCAGCCCATCCATGAACGCGAGGTGTTCGGTCGTCATGTTCTCGTCTACGACGGGTGCGATCGTGCTGAGCTCGAGGGCCTCGGAGAGTTGCGCACCCCCTCGATCGCCGACCTCTTCGTCGCCTCCATGCAAGGAGTCCGTCAATGAACGCCCAAGCCTTCAAGACTCTCGTCACCCGTGAACTTTGGGAGCATCGCAGCCTCGTCTGGGCACCCGTGGTCACGGCCGTGCTGCTGGTTGTCGGCACCTTGTTCAGTGCGCAGGGCGCGGGAAGCGTGCAGATCGATCTCGATGGCCGCGAGTCGTCGTTTTTCATGGCCCTGTCTACAGACCCCAACGTCAGTGGCCAGTTGTTTGGAATCTGGACGAGTTCGTTGATCATTCCGCAGGCGTTCGTCGGCTTTCTCGTAATCTTCTTTTATCTGCTCGATTGCCTGTATGCCGAGCGCAAGGACCGCAGCATCCTGTTCTGGAAGTCGCTGCCCGTGTCTGACGAAGCCACGGTGCTCTCGAAGGGTCTCACCGCACTGCTCGTTGTGCCGGTCTGGGTGTGGTTACTCTCGCTCGTCTCGGGCCTGCTGGTCTTCGGCATCGTGGCCATGAAGGTGTCGGGCACGCCGCTCGCCCCGCTCGGCCAATTCCATCCGCTCGTGTGGCTCACCTCACAAGTGGTAATGCTGCAGAACCTCCTGCTGGCTGCACTGTGGTACGCGCCCATCGTCGGTTACCTGCTTGTCGCCTCGGCGTTTGCGCCGCGCAGCCCGCTCGTCTGGACGGTGCTGCCACCGGTACTGCTGGTGACCGCCGAAAAAATCGTCTTCAACACGAGTCTCGTCGGCGGGTTCATCGCTCACCGTCTCAACGGATTCTTCGAGCACCTTGGTGGCTTGCTGACGCACGATGGCGAACAACTGTCGATGCCTCATGTCGTCACTGCGATCGACGAGGCGCGCTCTTCTGGGGCGCGGCGCGCCTGCGACGTTTGCGCGATGCCAGTTGAGACGTCGAAGACAACGTCGATATGCTAGCGTCGGACACCGCTATGGAGACTCACTGACATGCACAAGACCCGCAACGATCTGCCGTTAAAGACCCGCAAGCAGGTCGTCGAGTTGCTCAATGCACGGCTGGCCGATGCTATCGATCTTGGTCTGCAGGCCAAGCAGGCGCATTGGAATGTCAAAGGGCCGAACTTCATCGCTCTGCACGAATTATTCGACAAGATCGCCGGTCACGCTCTGGGTCATGTCGATGCGTTGGCCGAGCGCATTACCGCCCTCGGCGGCACGGCTCGTGGCACCGTTCGTACCGTCGCAGCCCGCTCCAGCCTGAAACCGTATTCCGAAAATATCCACTCGGGCCCTCAGCACCTCGAAGCGCTTGCTGCTGCCCTGGCAACAGCCGCTAAGGCCTCGCGCCAGGCGATCGAGATCGCTGACGATCTCGATGATGAGGTGACGGCCGACCTCTTCAACGAAATTACTGCCGCGCTCGACAAGGATCTCTGGTTTATCGAAGCGCATTTGCAGTGATCGGTGCGGTGAGTCGGGGTAGACTGCAGCCTCGGTTGTTCGAAACGCGAGGCTGACATGTCCGAACCTGTAATCGCCGGCAAAGTGCCGCTGCCCGTCGACGTCGAGGCGGGTAAGACGTATTGGTGGTGCAGCTGCGGCAAGTCCGCACGCCAACCGTTCTGTGATGGCTCCCATAAGGGCACCGACTTCACGCCCGTTCGCCACGACGCCGCTCAAAGCGGCAAGGTCTGGTTTTGCGCGTGCAAGCATTCGGCCAAGGCACCGCTGTGTGACGGGAGCCATAAGAACCTGCCCTAATGCACTATCGCCTCGATCGGCATGACCTGTCGCTGCGCCTCACGCTCGAGGGCGAGTGGACGGTTCGTCAGGTCGGCGCGATCGGGGCGAGCCTCGCGAGTCTCTCGTTCGACGGCGTGACCCGCCTCGAAGTCGACTCGGCCCGCTGCACCTTCGATATGTCCGGTGCCTGGCTGCTGAGAGATGTGCTGCAGCGTGCCGAGCGGGCGGGGGTCGCCGTGGTGTTTCTCAGCCCGCGCCCCGCTGCGCTCGAACTCGTCGAGGAAACACTCGGTCCCGGCACCGGTCCAAGCTTTGTACGAGAAGAGCGGCCGCTGCAGCCGATCAAGGCCCTCGGTAAGACGGTTGTCGATCGGTGGCAGGGCTGGCTGTCGGGCCTCGCGTTCATCGGCGAGGCAATGTGGCGGTTCATGCGCGCGCTGCGCGATCCGCGGGTGTGGCGACCGACCTCGATCGCACGGCATGTCTACGACACCGGCATCACCGCGATACCCATCGTTGCCCTGATCGCCTTCCTGATCAGCGTCATCATCGCCTACATGGGCGCCCAGCAACTGCAGAAGTTCGGCGCCGACATCTTCGTCGTCGACCTCGTCACGGTCGGCGTGCTGCGCGAGCTTGGCGTGCTGTTGACCGCGATCATCGTCGCGGGTCGATCGGGCAGCGCGTTCGCCGCCGAGATCGGCGTCATGCAACTCAATCAGGAAGTCGATGCGTTGAAGGCAACGGGTGTCGAACCGGTCGAGGTGCTGGTGCTGCCGCGCTGGATCGGACTCGCCATCGCGCTGCCATTGCTGACGGTGATCTCCGATGCTGTCGGTATCCTGGGCGGTGCCCTGTTGTGTCAGGCGCTGCTCGACATGCCGTTCGTGCAGTACTTCCAGCGTGTCGACGAAGCCATAGGCGACTGGACGTTTTGGGTGGGTCTTATCAAGGCGCCGGTATTCGCGCTGCTGATTGCCGCGGCAGGCACTTATCGTGGCATGCAGGTTCGCGGCTCCTCGCGCGAGCTGGGTCGCTTGACCACGGTTGCTGTGGTGCAGGCGATCTTTCTGGTGATTCTTGCCGATGCGCTGTTTGCCGTGCTGTTTATGGAGATCGGCATCTGATGTCCGAACCCATCATCGAAGCTCGCGGCATCGTCAATCGCTTCGGCGCACAGACCGTGCACGACGGGCTCGACATGATCGTGCAGCCCGGCGAAATCTTTGGCATCGTCGGCGGGTCGGGCTCGGGCAAGAGCGTGCTGCTCAACACCATTCTTGGTTTGCGACGGCCACAGGCGGGCGAGGTAAAAATCTATGGCACAGACATCACCCGGCTCGATGCCCCAGGTCTGCGCCAACTGAAGACCCGCTACGGCGTCACCTTCCAGGCCGGTGCATTGTTCAGCTCTCTGACCGTGATGCAGAACGTGCAGTTGCCGATGCTCGAGCACCTGCAGCTCGATGCACGCATGCTCGACGAACTGGCGATGCTGAAGGTGCGTATCGTGGGCCTGCCGCCCGAGGCGGCTGCCAAATACCCCTCCCAACTGTCGGGCGGCATGATCAAGCGCGCGGCGCTCGCGCGGGCGCTCGCCCTGGATCCTGGCTTGCTGTTCCTCGACGAGCCGACCTCGGGCCTCGATCCGATCAGTGCTGCGGCTTTCGACGAGTTGCTGGTGGGGCTGCAGCGCGAGCTTGCGCTGACGGTGGTGATGATCACCCATGATCTGGACAGCATTTTCAGAACCTGCAATCGTGTCGGCGTGATCATTGATCGACGCATGGTCTCGGCAACACTGCCCGAGATCGTCGAGCATCCGCATCCTTGGATTCAGGCGTATTTTCACGGCGATCGCGCACGCCGTTTCGGAGTGGGTCATGGAACGTGAGGCCAATTACACCGCGGTCGGGGCGTTCGTCATGCTGGTGCTGGCGATGGCTGTAGCCTTCGTCTACTGGTACTCGGACGCGCGCAATTCCAAATCCTACGTGCGCCACGAAGTGTATTTCGAGGGTTCCGTTAGTGGCCTGAACGTCGGCAGTACGGTGCGCTATCTCGGCGTGGATGTAGGCCGCGTGGTGAATCTGACCATCGACCGTCGCTCGGCGGCACGTGTGCAGGTCATTGTCGATATTGATTCGTCGACGCCGATATCCGAGCAGACCGTCGCCGAGTTGTCGCTGCTGGGCGTGACCGGTCTGCTCTACATCGACCTGCTTGGCAACGTCGGTAACAAGCGACTGGCAGAGCCGGTGCAAAGCGAGCGGTATCCCGTGATCCGATCCGTGCGCTCGAGTTTCGATCTGCTGCTGAGCGGCGTACCGGAGGTGATGGGCCGAGCCTCGGAAGTGGCGCAGCGCGCCAGCCGCCTGCTGTCAGATGACAATCTGGATGCCCTGTCGCGAACAGTCGGCAACGTCGACGATGCGAGTCGCAGCTTGCCGCAGACCATGCGCGAGATCGATGCGCTGGTGCGTGATCTACGGGTCATTTCCCGCGATCTCACCGTGGTGGCGGGCGGTTTGCGCGCAACCAGCGAGGAGTCGATGCCGGTAGTGCGTACGGCCGTGCAGCGACTCGGCGTGGCTGCCGACAATGTGGCGCGCACCAGCGAGCGCCTCGATGCGTTCGTGACCGAGAACGCGGTGCCGCTGTCCACCTTTACCCGCGAAGGCCTGCCGGAACTCGAGCGCCTCGTCCGCGACAGTCGACAAACCGCAGTCGAGTTGCAGGCACTGTCACGCTCGCTGCGCGAGGATCCCTCTCGATTGCTGTTCCAACCGCCACCGCGCGGTGTGGAGGTGCCCCGATGACGCGTCACGCTCTATTGGTCGTGCTCTTAGCCGGGCTCGGCGCATGCACCGGCATGTTGCAGAGCAGGCAACCCGCCTCGGTCACCTACATCCTACGTCCGGCGCTGACCGCGACGACAGCTGCGCGCAGCGACACGGCGCTTGCGTTGGCCAGAGCGGTTGCCGCGAATGCTCGAGACCCATATTCAGGACGCGTTGCGCGCGCACGGCATCCCTGTCGTGCACGATGCGGCGTCGCCGTTTCCGGCGCGGCACACGGTGCGGGTAACGGTGCGGCGCTTCGACGCCGAATATCGAACGTCAGGTTCCGTGCCGGTGTGCCACGTGGCGTTCGACGTGGTGGTCGCTGAGCGGGACTCGCGGCGCGTGCTGGCCGCGTTTTCGGTGGAACAGGCGGTCGATGCTGGGGCCAACCGGATGGGATCGGTGATTGCGGCCTTCGAACAAGCGAGCTCCGCAGCCCTCGGTGCTTTGGCTGACGGTGTGATTGGGGCTCTCCAGGGCGCCCGCTAACCTCTTGTTTCTAATAAGATTTTATTGCCAGACGGGGTCTCTGTTCAGTCGCTGTACAGGTCGGAGCTGCACAAATGCTTGACAAACCAGCGGCCGACGCTAGAATTAAAACCGTCAACCGTCCCTTCTGACGAGTGACCCCCGTTTGGGCGGATCGAAAGATCCGCCCTTTTTCTTTTCAGCGGGCCGTAATGCTTCCCCGCAAGCAGGCGGTCGCGGAACCCCTCACTGGCCGAGTTCTTCGCTGAGCGTCAGCCACCGTTCCTCCAGATCGTGAATCCGTGCGACTAGCGCGGCGTGAGCGGCTGGCAGAGTCCGTGCGGCCGGGTCGGCGGAGGCATAAAGCGCGGGATCGGCGAGGCGGGCCTCGAGCGCATGCCGCTCGGCAAGACACACTTCGAGTTCGCGCTCGACGCGTTTCAGTTCGGCCCGCTGTGGTGCAAGCCGGTTGCGCGCCTCGGCTTCGAGCCGCTTGCGCTCTTTTCGATCTGACGTTGCCGGTTCAGTGCGGGTTCGGGTCGCCGCCAGCCACTGGGCGTAGTCGTCGAGATCGCCGTCGAAACTTTCGACTTGGCCATCGCGCACTCGTAGGAATTCGTCGCACACGCCGCCGAGCAGTCCGCGATCGTGTGAGACGATGACGACGGCGCCCGGGAACTCCTGCAGTGACAGCAGCAGCGCGTCGCGCATCTCGAGATCGAGGTGGTTGGTCGGCTCATCGAGCAGCAGCAGATTGGGACGACGAGCGACGAGGATGGCTAGCGATAGCCGAGCGCGCTCCCCTCCCGAGAAATGCCGCACCGGTTCGAATACTCGATCACCGCGGAAGCCGAATTGTCCAAGATGATCGCGTTGCTGTTGCGGTGTCCACGCGGCCACATACTCGCCGGCGCGCCGCGTGAGTTCGAGCAGCGCGGAGCTCTCGGCGTCAAGTTGATCGACTTCGAGCTGCGCAAAGAAACCGATGGCGAGATCGGCTGCGGCAGTGCAACTGCCGCTAAGCGGCGTGAGTTCCGCGGCCAGCGTCTTCATCAGTGTGGACTTGCCTGCGCCATTACGACCCAGAATGCCGATGCGCGCGCCCGGTGCCACTGACAGCGACACGCCACGCAGGATAGGCCGATCGGCATAACCCGCATCCACCCGGTCGAGAGCGATCAGCGGCGTGGGTAGTTTCCGCGGTTCGGCAAAGCGCCACTCATAGGCGGTCTCATCGCGCTGCACCACGAGATCCGGCAGCCGTTCGAGCCACTTGATGCGACTCTGCGCTTGCCGTGCCTTGCTGGCTTTGGCCCGGAAGCGCTCGATGAAACTGCGTACATGGTCGGCTTCACGCCGCAGCTTTTCGTTGGCAGCCTGCTGTTGTGCGGCCCGCGCGGCGCGCTGCTGCTCGAAGCGGCTGAAGTTGCCCGTGTAACTTGTGGCACGCGCTGCTGAAAGATGAATGATGCGGTCGACGATGGCGTCCATGAAATCGCGATCGTGCGACACGAGCAACAAGGTGCCTGCGTACTCCTGCAGCCAGCGTTCGAGCCACAGCACTGCATCGAGATCAAGGTGGTTGGTCGGTTCGTCGAGCAGCAGCAGATCCGAAGGACACATCAGCGCGCGGGCCAGATTGGCGCGCATCCGCAGCCCACCGGAGAACGCGACAATCGGTTCGTCGATGCGTTGCACGTCAAAGCCGAGGCCATCGAGCAGCGCGGCTGCCCTGCTGCGCGCGGTGTAGCCACCGAGCATCTCCAACTGCGCGAGCGACTCGGCTTGCGCTACACCGTCGTCGCGCTGCTCCGCCTCGCGCAGGCGCCGCTCGCAATCCCGCAGGCCCTGATCGCCGTCGATGACGTGTTCGATCACGGGCTGCTCCGAGTGCGGCAGTTCCTGCGCCACCGTGGCAATGCGCAACTGCGGCGGGCACTCGAACTCGCCGCGATCGGCGCCCAGAGCGCCTTGAATGAGTGCGAGCAGGCTCGATTTGCCGCTGCCGTTGCGGCCGACAATGCCAACCTTTTCGCCACGCAGGATGCTGAACGTGGCCTGCTCGAGCAGGGGTTCTGGCCCCCGTCGAAGGAGGACATCGCGCAGGTGAATCACAGTGCAAGTTTACGCTGAACACCCTCGGCTGTGCCGCCTGCGGCGCGGTGAGTTTGTGTATCCTCGCGTTATGAAACTGGAAATTTTTTCCGATGTGATCTGTCCCTGGTGCTATGTCGGTCAGGCGCGACTGGAGCAGGCCCTGGCGGCCCGCCCGGCCGCCCAGCCGCAGATCACCTGGATGCCGTATCAACTCGATTCATCGGTACCTGAAGAAGGCCGTGATCGGCGCGAATATCTGCTCGAGAAGTTTGGCGATGTCACGCATTTCGATAACGCCAAGCGGCAACTGGAACAGATTGGTCAGAGTGTCGGTATCGATTTCCGCTTCGATGCGATCCAGCGCACACCCAATACCCGGCGGGCGCATCTGCTGATCGC
>RGWK01000430.1 GCA_010029775.1 Gammaproteobacteria bacterium | reverse complement strand
GACGAAGTCATTCGGCACCAACAACACCTGTGCCCCGACCAAGCCATGGCGCTCGAGTGCTGCGTTGTACACGCTCATGAGACGGCTCTGTCCGACTGCCGACAGCGCCTGCAGCGTCAGAGTGTCGGTCGGTCGCTGCGATAACCCGAGTGCTGCAACCCCGCCGGCCACTGCCCCGCTCGAAACGACGAGCACTTCGTGACCCGCCGCCCGCAGTTGCGCCACCTGATTACACAGCGACTGCACCATCGCAGCGTCAATCGCACCCGAAGCCGTGGTCACCGACGACGTGCCGATCTTGGCGACGAGTCTCATTGCTGATGCCTCACCACACAACGAGCCATTCGCGCAATCATCTGCCCACCTCGGCGGTGTACACGAACGAAAACTCTTTGATGTGAATCGTCGCGCCATCCTGAGCCCCAGCGCGAGCCAGCAGCCGCGGCACTCCGAGCCCAGTCAAGCGATCGTCGATGTAGTTGAGCGCATCGGGTGATGTCACGTCATTGAGCGCTACTGCCCTCTCAACCGAGCGACCGTGCAGGCGGAACTCATTGTCACCCACTTTCTCGACGCGGGTGCCTTCTGGCTCAGGGCGAATCGTGATCTCGCTGTCGTCGATCACATACGAGGCACGGGCCTCTTGCACGATCTGCGCCAACTCGCCGACGAGTTCGCGCACTCCCGCGCCCGTCACCGCTGAAATAACGTGCCTCCCGCTTGCCTTCCAACGCTCAAGCACGGCTGGCTCTGCTGAATCACTCTTCGTGCCGACGATCAGCCGAGGTCGCTCGAGCAATTCGGGGCGATACGCGGCAAGCTCGCGCAGCAGCACCTCGACCTGATGCTCGGGGTCGATTCCCTCCATCGACACCAAGTCAGCAAGCACACACAACACTCGTGCTCGCTCGATGTGTCGCAGGAATTGGTGCCCGAGCCCGCGGCCGTCACTCGCTCCCTCAATCAACCCGGGAATATCAGCAAGCACAAACTCGGTTGCGCTGTCGATGCGCACCACACCGAGGTGCGGCTCGAGCGTCGTGAACGGATAGTTGGCGATTTTCGGCTTGGCCGCCGATACTGCGGAGATCAGCGTGCTCTTGCCCGCGTTCGGATACCCGACGAGCGCCACGTCAGCCATCAACTTGAGTTCAAGTTTTAGCCATCGCTCTGGGCCATGTTCACCCTGTTCAGCGAACTTCGGGGCTCGTCTTTTGTTCGAAAGAAAGCGCGCATTGCCACGGCCGCCCAAGCCACCGGCAATCGCCTGCCAGCGCAGACCATGGGTGCGCAGATCGGCGAGCACCTCTCCGCTGTACATATCGCGAACGATGGTGCCCTCAGGCACTTTCACCTCGAGGTCCTTCCCGCGACGACCATGCAGGTCTTTGCCCATTCCTGACACACCGTCTTCGCCGCGTCGATGCGGGTGGTCTCGAAACGCCACCAGCGAAGCAACGTTACGGTCGGCGATCAGCCACACGGCTCCTCCGTTGCCGCCATCGCCGCCATTCGGCCCGCCGTAAACCACAGGGCCTTCACGACGAAAACTCACGCAACCCGCTCCACCGTCACCGCCACGCACGTTCAGTTGTGCCTCGTCTACGAAGGCGCTCATGGTGTGTGCTCCTACCGACAACGCTGACGAA
>RGWK01000429.1 GCA_010029775.1 Gammaproteobacteria bacterium | reverse complement strand
CTGCCGCATGATTTCAAAGGCACGCACATGTCGCGCTTCGTCGAGATCCTGCATGGCGAGCGCGAAATATCGGTGGAAAACTTCCCGCGCATGCTCGCCGAGATGACGAAGCGCCTTGAGGCCGAGGCGGGTCATATCGAGATGAGCTTTCCGTTCTTCGTTATGAAGAAGGCGCCCGTGTCGGGCGTCGAGAGTCTGATGGATTATCGTGCGACGCTCATCGGCGAGCAGCGCGGTGATCGGGCGGAACTGTGGGTGCGGGCGCTTGTGCCCGTCACGAGCCTCTGTCCTTGCAGCAAGCGCATCTCCGAGCGTGGCGCACACAACCAGCGATCGCACGTGACCATCACCGCGAAGTTGCGCGAGCATCTGTGGATCGAGGATCTGATCGACATCGCCGAGCAAGAAGCGTCGTGTGAAGTGTTCGGTATCCTCAAGCGCACGGACGAGAAGTACGTCACCGAGCGCGCGTATGACAACCCGAAGTTCGTCGAGGATCTGGTGCGCGACATCGCCATGCGGCTAAACCAGGAGCCACGCATCGCGGCCTATACCGTGGAAGCGGAGAACTTCGAGTCCATCCACAACCACTCGGCCTACGCGCTCATCGAGCGCGACAAGGACGCCGTCGATCAGCCGAAGTGATCGAAGCCACCCGCCGTGGCGGCTTTCGGCACACCGTGCTCGAGTAGCCAGAGCCCTGAGCCGCTCTGCAGAGTTCCGATCACGCTGATCTCACCCCGATCAATATCGGGCTGCATGTGTGCAAGCGCTGCGGGTGGCATGGTGAAGAGCAACTCGTAGTCATCGCCTCGGCATCGCCATACAGACCATCGGACACATCGATGCAGGCGCTCGCCACAGTACGCAGGCGTGCACCGAGGGCAAGTCGCGGTGTCGGATACTCGAAGCGTTGCTGCAGCGTGGCGAGCGCCGCACTCAGGTTGCTCGACGATACCTTAGCGGTGGGAACAGCCGGTCGCGCGCTCGCGCGCTGCAGCAGCGCGAGTCCCGCTGCGGCATCGCCCGGCGTGCCCGACACGCAAAGCAGATCGCCCGGTCGGCCGCCGCTGCGGCGCAAGCCCTCGCCCGGCGGTACGAAGCCGAGCACCTGCACACCGAGCGTCAAGGGGCCGCGAGTCGTATCGCCGCCCACCAGCGCCACCTCGTGCGACCTCGCCAAAGCGCCGAGCCCTGCGCTGAACTCGGCGAGCCAAGATTCTTCGACGGCAGGTAGCGTGAGCGAGAGCAGCGCCCAGGCGGGCGTCGCGCCCATCGCGGCGATGTCACTCAGGTTTACGGCGAGTGCACGATGACCGATGGATCGCGGCGCAGCACCTTGCGGAAAGTGCACGCCCGCCACCAGCGTGTCGCTGACGGCGACGAGATCGAAGCCCGCGGGGGGACGCAGGATGGCGCCGTCATCGCCGACGCCCAGTGGTACGTCGCGGCGGGTCGCACCGGCAGCCCGGAAGTAACGCTCGATGAGGGCGAATTCACCGAGAGCCACGGGGCACCTCAGTGTTCGTGCGGACGCAGCACGCGCGCCGCGCGATCGAGCACGGCATTGATGTACTTGTGCGCGTCGGTCGCGCCGAATCGGCGAGTCAGCGATACCGCCTCGTTGACGACCACGCGCCACGGCACAT
>RGWK01000428.1 GCA_010029775.1 Gammaproteobacteria bacterium | reverse complement strand
TCACGGCCTTGTCGGTCGACACGAGCACGAAGGTCTCGACCCCGGCCTCCATCGCAGCCTCGGCCGCCACCCACGTCGAGAGCACGTTATTGAACATGCCCTCGGCCACATTCTCTTCGACGATGGGAACGTGCTTGTAAGCGGCCGCGTGGTAGACGGTCTCGATGCCGTAGGCCCGCATCGCACCGCGCATTCGATCGCGATTCTGAGCATTACCGAGTATTGGCACGAGCTCGGTGAGGAGCTCGTCTTCTTCGATCACTGCGCGAAGCTCACGCTCGATTTGGTAGAGCGCGAGTTCAGATAGCTCGAAGATCACCAAACGGCTTGGCGCAGAACGCAGGATCTGCCGGCACAGTTCCGAGCCAATGGAGCCGCCCGCGCCCGTCACCATCACAGCCCGTTTGCGAATACAGGCTGCGAACAAGCCCTCGTTTGGGGTCACGGCTTCGCGCCCGAGCAGATCGGCCACGTCGAGCTCGCGGATCTCCCCGATCTGGGCCTGTCCGGTGAGGATGTCACCCATGTCGGGAAGAGATCGCACATGGAGGCCGAATGGCGCGAGCGAATGCAGAATCTCCTGTCTGCGCCGCCGCGCTACGGAGGGCAAAGCCAGCAACAGACCCACGTCGGGATAGCGACGCAGAAGGTCAGGCAACTGGGAGGGTGCGTACACCTTGAGACCATTGATCACGGCGCCCTGCAGCCCGATGCTGTCGTCGATGAAGGCCACAGGTCGATATTCAGGGCTGCTCGCGAGCGCTGCGGAAATCTGGCGACCCGAATCCCCCGCACCGTAAATAGCGAGAGGCTCGGCATCACGCCCAGAAAATGCTGTGAAAAACTGCCTAGCCAAAATGCGCACCCCGCCCACGCCCAGCATGGCAATCGCGGCATAACTGCCGAAGACTGCGAGCGGGGCCGGCTGCGGTGCAATCCACGCATCAAAAAGCGCCCCGACCATGGCCGATAGCACCACTCCGGCAAGCAGGGCGTAGCTCACGCTCGAACTCAGAAAACGCAACACGGTGTGATAGACACCGACGACTGCGAACACGCCAAGCCCTGAGAGCACAGTGACAAGAGTGACCGGCGCCAACGCCGATATGCCGGCGGGCAAGGCATCGAACCGCAGGAGCAAAGCCAGCCAAAGAGCGGCACAAAGCAGGGCGGCATCCGCCACGAACATCAGCAGTCGCTTGGCGGAGCGGGGCAGCCCCGTCATTGATCGGCTCACACGCCACAACATGATGACCCCCTGAGAATGTGGTGCGATGATACCGAAAATCCGAATTCCCGTGCACCAATGCTCGCCTGAAGCGCTGCCGTAAATCCATCGATTTACGAAGTTAATGTTGCTTCATTTGCTATGTATACTCACATAGCATTAACATTTCTTCGCATAACCATTATGGAGCGTTTTATGCCCCGTTTGTCTGCTGATGCCCTCAAGGCCCGCATCGCCCTGCTGCAAAAACAGTTAGCCGCTGCCGAACAAAATAAGGCGCCCGCTATCAAGAAGGTGCAGGCACTGATGAAAAAGCTCGGGGTGACGCTCGCTGATCTTGGCGGAGCCGCCAATACCAAGCCCACTGCGCCCACGAAAGCGCCCAAAAAGGCCCGTAAATCGCGGGGCACGGTGGCGATCAA
>RGWK01000427.1 GCA_010029775.1 Gammaproteobacteria bacterium | reverse complement strand
CCGCTCCCAATCGCTTGACTCACGTACTCTATTTTGATTTAGCCATGCTGCACGCCCGCATAATTGTCCACTGTTATGCTCTATAAAATTTATATTTAAAATTTTATAGTTAATCCGTTGTGGCGGCCAGCTTGGGCGCCTCGGGCTTGCATTCGGCCAGCACTTCCACCTTTTGCCCGCCCAGGGCCAATGCATTTTGCGCAGCGCAGATGACCTGCTTGCGGCTGCCCCAGTCGGCGGCGGCCAGGGCTTTTTTCAGAGATTCAACCGTGGCCTCGTCGGCCTGCCCAGAAGACAGCAGGCGCAGCACACCGACCCCCAGGTGACGCTCAGGGCTGAGGCTCTTTTCCTTGGCGTAAGACGCCTCCAGATCCTTGGCGGTAACGCCATTGCTCAGGGCGGCGCGTACCGCATTGAGTTGCTGCGACTGCAGGCGCAGAGGCTCGAGTTCCTTTTGCGCGGCTTGCAGGGCCTCGGTGACTTCTTCGAGCTTCTTTTCAGCGTCTTCGCCGCGCTCGGTCATGGTCTGAACCTTGGCGGTGTCGGATCCCACCTTGCCGTGCAAATGCCAGGCATAGCCCGCACCCACGGCAGCTGCGATGAAGAGGAACAGTTCCAGAAAAAGGCGTTTCATGGTGCGGTCCCGGATCAGTTGGTCGCAATCGGCCGGCCGTTTTGCGGCTGTACTGGCCGCGAGCTGATCTTGAAGGGGTACTGCATGATCTGCTCGCGCGAAATATTGATCGGCTCCTTGATCACGTAGTAGCGCATGTTCTCAGAGCAGGGCGGCGCGGCCAACGAGCCATCGTAGGTGAAAAACTTGAGCTCGCGCGGCAGCAGGTTGGCCGGATTGAAGTTCACGCCCTCGAGTTGGACTTCAGGCCCCTCTTTGGCCGGCGCGTGGCTCCACAACTGCTTGATGCCGGGATTCTCATTGCCCTCGCGCAGCAGCACCACCACCGTCACCAGTTTGCCCGCTTTGTCCCGGTGCAGCAAATGGATACCCATGGGAAAGGACTTGCCATCGATCTGCTCACCGCTGGGGCGCTGAAACGTCATGCTGATCAGGTCATAGGGCATGCTGTCGATGCGCATCTTGCTGCCGGGCGCCACATTGACCTGCCAGGTCTTGCCGTCATCGTCAGAACAGATCCATAACGCGATGGCCCGGGCGTCGAAGGACCGGCTGCTTGTCGGTTCCTGGCCACGCGAACGATGGAACGCCACGGGGAGGATGAGCCGGCCCTTGGCGGTCTGGATCAGGCGGTCGTTGTTGACGACGAAGTAGCCGGGGGCCTGCAGGATAAGCCTGGGTTGCGACCACGTCGCGCCATCGTCCTCCGAGGTCCGCAAGTACGGCCGACAATCGAGCCAGTCGTTCTTCACGAGATAGGTGAGATGCAGCCTGCCGCTGGCGGCGCGCAGCAACGAGACGCTCATCACGTTATAGCGGCCTTCGTTTTCCACGATCGTCTTCGGCGCGCTCCAGGTCGCGCCCTGGTCGTCGGAATGGATCTGGGCGAGGCGGGCCGGACCATGGTCCTCGCCCTTGCCGCCGTAATAAGCCGAGTAGCAGAAGATGATCCGGCCGGAACGAAGCGTCGCGAAGGCGCCTTCCGAATTACGAGGGTTCTCCGGCGTCGGCGTCAC
>RGWK01000426.1 GCA_010029775.1 Gammaproteobacteria bacterium | reverse complement strand
GTGGCGCGTTCCACATCAGCACTGCGGGCGCAACCTACTTCAACACCACGCCGCTCGGGCGTGCGGTCACCGGCACTCTGCTGGTGCGGGCGATGCGCGAGGATGGAGTCGACATCTGGGGCGATGGCAGCACCCACAAGGGTAACGACATCGAGCGCTTTTACCGCTACGGCTTGCTGGCCCACCCGGGACTGCGGATCTACAAGCCCTGGCTTGATGCGCAGTTCATCGCCGAGCTCGGTGGACGACGCGAGATGTCCGAGTACCTGCAGGCAGCCGGACTCGACTATCGCATGAGCACCGAGAAGGCCTACTCAACAGATTCGAATCTGCTTGGCGCGACCCACGAAGCCAAAGATCTCGAACAACTGGATCGCGGCATCGACATCGTCTCGCCGATCATGGGGGTGGCGTTCTGGCGCGATGAGGTCACCGTGCCGCGCGAGCGCGTGACGGTGGGTTTTGAGAATGGCGTGCCGGTCAGTCTGAATGGTTTGCGCTGCGGCTCCTTGCGCGAGCTATTCACCGAGGCCACTCGGCATGAGCGATCAAATCGAGAATCGCATCATCGAGGCGAAGAGCCGGGGGATCTACGAAGCGCCGGGCATGGCGCTGTTGTTCATCGCCTACGAGCGACTGCTCACCGCCATCCACAACGAAGACACGCTCGAGCAGTATCGCAGCAACGGACGTCGTATCGGTCGGTTGCTCTACCAGGGTCGCTGGTTCGATCCGCAGTGTCTGATGCTGCGCGAGAGCGCACAACGCTGGGTAGCGCGTGCCGTAACCGGTGAGGTGGTGCTCGAGCTGCGTCGGGGCAACGATTACTCCATCCTCGATACGCGCGGACCGCATCTGGCGTATCACCCCGAACGTTTGACCATGGAAAGCGGTGCCGGAATGTTTACCGCGCAGGATCGCATCGGCCAATTGACGCTGCGCAACATGGACATTGCCGATACCCGCGACAAGCTTGACCTCTACGCCGAGAACGGCATGCTCAACGGCAGCGCAGCGTTGCCGAAGCTCGACGAGCCCGGGTCGTGACCGCCGCCGTCCTCGTCTGCGGCAGTCTGAACATCGATCTGGTAGCACGCGTGGCTACCCTGCCGCGCGCCGGCGAAACGCTACTGTCCTCGGGGCTGCAACGTTTGCCGGGTGGCAAGGGCTTGAATCAGGCGGTGGCCGCGGCGCGCATGAGCATACCCACGGCCTTGCTCGGCGCGCGTGGTGACGATGCCGAGGGTGCAACGCTCGCTGCACTACTTAAACGCGAGAGTATCGATACACGCGGGCTCCTCGTACGCGACAGCCGGCTCGCCCCCGAGGCACACACCGGGCTCGCCCAAGTATGGGTCGCTGCGGATGGTGAGAATGCCATCGTCGTTCACTCGGGTGCCAATGCCACCCTGAGTCCGGCCGAGGTGCGTGCGGCATTCACTCAAACAGGAGCCGGCGCGAAGGTGGCGCTCGCACAGCTCGAAACACCGCCCGAGACCGTAGCGGCGTTTCTGCAAGCGGCACGCGCGCAGGGTTCAAGCACCGTCCTCAACACCGCGCCCGCCGTAGCCGGCACGCGCGCCTTGCTCGCCGGCGCTGACTGGGTGCTGCTCAATGAAACCGAGCTGCTGCATTACGCCACTGATGCCA
>RGWK01000425.1 GCA_010029775.1 Gammaproteobacteria bacterium | reverse complement strand
CGGCACGCACTCCGCGTGCCTCCGCGTTGGTCTTCCGCTGATGGCAGGCAGAGCACAGGCATTGACCAGCGTCAACGTCATACCTCGAGCGTCCATCCGCGCACGCGTCGGTGCCAGACACGACAGGGCTCACGTGGTCTGCGTGCGCCTCGCGGTGATCCGAGCAGACCCGGCCGCATTGCCGGCACGTCCACGCGTCGCGGGTCAGCACGGCCAGACGCCACGCACGGTGGGTCTTGTCGCAGTACCCACGCTGGTACGCGTTCGGCCGGCCTTCCTCGCGGGGCCGTGATCGCACGCGCGGCGGGCGGAATGCTGGGATGCGCTCAGGCAATGGACGGCACCTCGAGCTCGGCATCGACCATCATGTGCACCAGGGCCTCGAACGTGACGCGTGGACGCCACCCAAGCCATTCCCTGGCAGTCGTGGCGTCACCGAGCAGCAGATCCACCTCTGCTGGCCTCTTCAGGTTCTCGTCCACGATCACGTGATCCTGCCAGCGCAGGCCTGCATGCGAGAACGCCAGGTCGGCGAACTCTCGCACGGTGTGCGTCTCTCCAGTGGCCACCACGTAGTCCCATGGCTCATCCTGCTGGAGCATGAGCCACATGGCCTGCACGTAGTCGCCAGCGAAGCCCCAGTCGCGCTTGGCATCCAGGTTGCCCAGTCGCACGTGCGTGGCCTTGCCAGCCACGATCTGGGCCACCGCACGGGCGATCTTCCGTGTCACGAACGTCTCGCCGCGCCTCGGGCTCTCGTGGTTGAACAGGATCCCGCAGGACGCGTGCAGGCCGTACGACTCCCGGTAGTTCACCGTCTGGTGGTGGGCATAGACCTTTGCGCAACCGTACGGGCTGCGGGGGTGGAACGGCGTCGTCTCGCGCTGCGGCGTCTCTGCGACCTTGCCGAACATCTCGGAACTGGAGGCCTGGTAGAAGCGGATCTCTTGGCCGCTGCTTTCCTGCGTGTCGCGGATCGCTTCGAGGAGCCGCACCACGCCTGCACCAGTCACGTCGGCGGTATAGGAGGGCTGATCGAAGCTCACGTGCACGTGGCTCTGTGCGCCGAGGTTGTACACCTCGTGCGGCATCACCTGCCGGATCAGGCGAGACAGGCCGTTACCGTCGGCCAGGTCGCCGTGGTGCAGGTGCAGGGCCTCGCGGATATGGGCGAGCCGTGGGGCGTGGGCCGTGCTGGATCGACGCACGAGGCCATGCACCTGGTAGCCCTTGGCCAGCAGCAATTCGGCCAGGTAGGAGCCGTCTTGCCCAGTGATGCCGGTGATCAGAGCACGCCGCATCGTTTCCTCGCCTCCATGCGATCCGCAAGGTACGCCGCGCAATCCTCACGTACGGCCGGGTTGTCAAGCCGGAAGTCGTTGAAGTGCCCAAAGACGATGTGGCACCGATCCGAACACAGCGGCACGACGTTCTCGGGTTGCAGCTCGAGGTCGGGCCGCAGGTGGAACGGCACGACATGATGCCCGGTCAGTCCATCCCGTTGCCCGCAGGCGATGCACGACTTGCCACGCAGGAACCGCTTTACCCATGCGTCCCACTTTGGGGAACGCGCCGCACCTGTGACGTTGGCTGGATCGTGCCGGCGGAACAGGCCGAACATCAGGCGATCCTCGCGGCCTCGCGGAACGC
>RGWK01000424.1 GCA_010029775.1 Gammaproteobacteria bacterium | reverse complement strand
GACCGCCGAACAGTTCCAGAAGGCTGTGCGCAAGGAGCTGCCGCTGCATTTCGAGCGCGACCGCTGGGTGCTGCGCGCCACCCGTCTGAACACCCTCGGGTCGGCCGTGAAGAGGCCCGATCTCCAGGCATCCATCGCCCAGGCCCAGCGTGAGGGCGCCATGGGCATCGCGATGGCGCTCGAGCCCTATCAGCGCAAGGGCTGGCTACGGCCCGACGTCGACCTGCTGGCCCTGGCGTACTGGTACATGGGCCAGATCCTCGGGCGGGCACTCATCGAGATGGGCGACGATCCGGTGGTGGAAAAACACTGGAACCAGATCAGCATCGAAGCGGTCATGGTGGCCGCCTTCGGACCCCCCGCTCAACGCTAATCAGCCCTGCTGAGAGGTAATAAGACTACGCCGATAGTAGTATTACTATTCGTGCTTGTCGGGCGTGGAAATCCGAGGCTGACAGCCTTCGCGGTACTGCTGGCACTCGTCGTCATCCCAGCGGCGTCGCTTCTCATCGCCAACATCACCCGCGCGGGTGGCGGTACGGTCGGAACGGGCGTCTGTCAGACGACGGTCAGTGAGACATCCACCGTGACCGTCACGCAGACAGCCGGTCGTTGCATCTACACCTTCACGCGAGGCAGCACATCGTTCACGCCCCCGACGGGGACCTCGATGATCAAGGCGTTGCTCGTCGGCGGTGGCGGAGGTGGAGGCTCGAACCGAGGCGGAGGCGGCGGTTCGGGCGGCTTCTACGAGCCGAACTGGTACTACACGAACGGGGCCATCACAGTTGATGTCGGTGCGGGCGGTGCAGGTGGAAGTGCGCCCACCGCGAATGTCGGAGTGCGAGGAAACAATGGTGGTACCTCGAGCCTCACATTCGGCGGCGCATCCTTTGCCGCGGGCGGTGGTGGTGGCGGCGGTGCGCACGCGGCGACCGGTACCGATCAGTCGGGTAAGGACGGCAACGTGGTTCCGACGGGCTACACGGGACCAAAGGGTTCCGGCGGTGGTGCGTCGATGAACTTCAGCGGCACGGGGTTCAACGGCGGGTCTCTGGATGCGGGGCTCTACGGTTACGGAAACCAGGGTGGTTGGTCGCTCTCAGTGCAGGAACCCGTGCGTAACACCGGCGGTGGCGGTGGTGCGGGCGGCGGCGGATTCTCCGGTCAGTACGGTGACTGTTCCGCATCGTCCGGTATCAAGCCCGATGGCGGTCCCGGTCTCGCGAGTTCGATCACGGGCTCAAGTGTCGTCTACGCCGCGGGCGGTGGCGGCGCCGATGCACGAAGCCTCGACGAGGTGTGCGGCGGGACGGCTGCCGGCATCAAGGAGTCGGCTGGCGCGGGTGCCGGCGGAAGCGGCCTTGGTGGAGCGGGTGCGGTTGCCGGCGGCACTCCGACGAATGCCGTCGCCAACACCGGATCGGGTGGCGGCGGCGGCAACACGGGCTCCTCGGCCGGCGGCAACGGCAGTGATGGCATCGTCATCCTGTCGATCGACGTCACCAAGCCCGCGTCCACAAGCTCCATCTCGACCGCCTACATGGCCAAGAACGATGCGTCGGTGCAGGTGGACTACACCACAACCGACACCGACAGCGTGGCATCCGTGAAGGCCTACTTCGCCTACACCGCCGACCTGTCGTCGCC
>RGWK01000423.1 GCA_010029775.1 Gammaproteobacteria bacterium | reverse complement strand
GTTGGCTATTTACCCCAAGAGCGCACACGTTGACCGGTCGCCGGATGGCAACGCGGGGCCGGCGTCGGGCCGCTTAAGGTATTTGCCAATCGCCGGTTATCCGAAGAAAGCTGGCAGATCAGGATAGGATCGCTTCATGAGCGCAGACAAATACTCTACGCATGCAGGCTTGGTCGGCATGGCGGCCTTGTGGGGCGCTTCGTGGCCTTGGGGGCAGGTCGTGGCGCAATCCATGCCGCCTCTGGCCGCAGCGAGTATTCGTTTTATTTTGGCAAGCGTTGTGCTGGTGTTTTGGCTCTATCGCCGTGGGGGCACGAAGTCACTGTTTGCGCTCAATATCGGCCAGTGGGCGGGGATGGGATGTGCTTCGGCGGTGGGTGTGTTGGGTTATTCCATCTTCTTCTTGCTGTCTCTCCAAATCGTGCCCGCTGGAAAGGCAGCCATGGTCGTGGCCCTCAATCCAGTGCTCACCATGATGTTTGCCGTAGTGCTCTTTCGGGAAAAGGTGAACTTGACGATGGGCACAGGCGTCGTGCTGGCCGTCACTGGCGCGCTGTATGCGCTGACCGATGGCGGGTTGCTGGCCATCCGGCTCGGCCAATCAGGGATGGGCGAGCTCTTGCTGCTGGGGTGTGCCGGGTGCTGGGTGGGCTACACCTTGATTGGGCGGATGGTGCTGACCACGGTCGATTCACTCACGACCACCACGGTCACATCGGCCATCGGCGCCGTGCTGCTGTTTTCCGCCAGCATGATGCTGGAAGGGCCTGCTGCGTGGAGTGGCTTGCGAGATACGCCCGCTATGGCTTGGCTGAGCATTGTTGGCCTGGCTCTGGGAGCCACGGCCTTGGCTTATGCCTGGTATATGAATGGGATAAAGGTGTTGGGCGCGGGAGCTGCCGCGGCCTACATGTCCCTGGTGCCGTTGTTTGGAATGCTGCTTTCCAGTCTGTGGTTGGGCGAGTCTTTGACAACATCGCTCGTGGGCGGAGGCGCCCTCGCGATCTCGGGCATGTTGTTGATAAACCGGGGGTGGCTCAGTTTGGCGCGCGCTCCAAAGAATCCGCCAGAGTCGCGGCAATGAGTGCGTAAGCCGAAGGCGAGGGATGGAACCCGTCGGCGCAAAACATGCCGGGCGCTGCACCGAGACGCAGCGGCACGTGCCTCGCGTTCGGATGTCGGGCGAGCGTATCAGCCAGTGTTTCGTCGAACAGTCGCGCGCGTAACCCGAGTGTGTGTCGCAGCGGTGCCGGCAGTGCCGGAAAACTCTGCATGGGTGGCAAGCCTAGGAATAACGCGGTCGCGTTGGGTGAGTGCGTCGCGAGGGTATCCGCGAGTGACCGGATCTCCTGCGACCACGCGTTCCGCCCTCGCAGCGAGGTAACATCGTTCACGCCGGTCGACACCAAGATGAGATCCGCGGGTTGGGCAGGTAGCCGCGTGGTGAGTTCACGCAGCACCCGGGCGGTGGTCGCACCGATGCGACCCACGGTGCTCCACTCGACACTTCGCTGTTGTCGGGCACAGACTTCCTGCGCCAGACGTGCGGTGAGGCACTCCTCAGGTACGCGCGCACCGACGCCGGCGATGATCGAGTCCCCAAGGCCAATTAGCCGCAGCGGCGGTGCGGAGTCGTCAGTCGCGAGGACT
>RGWK01000422.1 GCA_010029775.1 Gammaproteobacteria bacterium | reverse complement strand
TCGATGCCGACCACAATTCTTCGACGGCGGTACCCAGCACTGTGGGCACGCCTTGTCCGCCGTAGTCGACCGGGCCACGCAAGCTCGCCCAACCGCCTTCGGCGTACTGTTGGTAGGCCTCTTTGAAGCCCGGCGCTCCGATGACGCCCTCCGGCGTCCAACGTGCGCCCTGGCGATCACCCGATTTGTAAAGCGGATCGAGCACGTTCTCGGCGAACTTGCCGGCTTCCTCGAGCACTGCATCGGCGATGTCGAGCGAATAGTCGGCGTGAGCAGGGCAGGCCTGCAGGCCGGACTCGCCGATGAGTTCGTGCAGAACGAAACGCAGATCCTTGAGCGGTGCGCGGTACATGGTCTTCTTCCGGGGCGGAGAAATGTGGTGATCCGAGGCGTGTGATTTTACCCTGCCAGCGCCGGCACAATATGGGCCGCGAGAAAATCCACGAGGGATTTCAGTCGCGCATCCTCGGCGAGTCGAGCGGGATAGACCGCGCAGAGGGGGGGCTGCGGGGGCAGCTGCCACTCGCCGAGCACACGCTTGAGCTTCTGGGTGGCGAGTCCCTGCCGGCAGAGGAACTCCGGCAACAGGCCCACGCCAAGTCCCGCCGCCACGGCCGAATGGAGCAAGGCGGGATCATTCACCGCGAGCTTGGGTCGCAGCGCGAGCTCCTCGCGCCGCAGGCCTTGTGCAAGGCGCAACACGAAATTTGCGCCGAGGGTCTCCGGCGTGAGCACATCCATGGCGAGCAGACCCTGCGGGGTCTGCGGCGACGGGTTCTTTCCGAGGTAGGCGGGTGACGCGCAGAGAATGGAGGGAGGTGACCCCAGCACCCGCCGGACCCACTCGCCGGAGTCGCCCTCGCCCGGCAGCGAGTCCCCCGATTGCAGGATAAGTTCGTACTGCCCTACCGCCGCGAGGCCAACCTCACCGAGGTCCACTTCGAGAGGGATGTCGGGAAAGCGTTCCATGAACCGCGGTACAAGCGGGGCCAACAACACCCGACCGTAGGTGCTGTCGGCGAGCACCCGCAGGGCTCCGACATGCGACTTCGCGAGCTCGGCCGCCCGCTCGCGCACGGTGTCGGCAGCGGCGAGAATGGCGCGGCAGTGGGGGAGCAACTGCTCGCCCGCCGGGGTCAGCGAGAGGCGCCGAGTGGTGCGCTGCATGAGGCGTAAACCGAGCTCGGCTTCGAGTTCAGCGATCGCCCGGCTGACCGCGGCCTTGGGCACGCGGAGCGCCCGGGCGGCGGCTGAAAAGCCGTTGAGGTCGATGACTTTGGCGAACACCGCCATATGAGAGGGTGACCAGATTAGTGACATATATGACACTCTACCGTCCTCTAAGGCCTTCAGTGTCTCACAGGTAAGTCAATTGCGCAGCGAAACCCGGATCCTATTCGTGTGTATGGGAAACATCTGTCGCTCGCCCTCGGCGGAGGCGGTGCTGCGCGAGCTGGCGCGGCGCGAGTTCCCACAGTTGCGGCTGGCGATCGATTCAGCCGGCACACACGGCTATCACATCGGTGACGCACCCGACCCGCGTTCGATTGCAGCCGGGCGCGCTCGCGGCTATGACCTCACACCACTGCGAGCACGCCAGGTCGAACGCGAGGATTTCACCCGCTTCGATTGGTTGCTGGCCATGGATGA
>RGWK01000421.1 GCA_010029775.1 Gammaproteobacteria bacterium | reverse complement strand
ATCGATGATCCTGCGGCGTCGTGCTGGTCGCCGGCCGAGCGTGCCGTGTTGGAGCTGGCCTCGGCAATGGCGTTAACCTCGCCACGAGGCACGCTGACGGAAGACAACTACCGCCGACTGCGTGAGCATTTTGATGATGCGCAGATCGTCGAGCTGGGTATGACGATGGCGGTGCTGACGGGCATGGCTAAGTTCCTATTTGCTTTCGATCTCGTCGAACGCGAGGAATACTGCGAGTTCGGTGTTTCTACAGAGGGCTCATGAGAAAGTCACACCAGACGCTTTGGCTCGGCGCCCTGATCTGTCTTATCGGTTGCACCACCACCCTGGCGGACACGCCAGCGCGGGCGACAGATGCGGCGGGGTTCAAGACTGTGTTGCAGGCCGAACGCGGTTCGGTGCTGATCGTCAATCTTTGGGCCACGTGGTGCGTGCCCTGTCTTCGAGAAGTGCCCGATCTGCTCGCGCTGGCCAAGGAGCACGAGAAGCAAGGGGTCAAGTTGATCGGCGTATCGGTCGATGACCCATCGCCCGGTGCTGCGGTGGTGGAACAGTTTCGCAAGAAATACTTCCCCGCCTTCGTCACGTTTGCACGCAATGGTCCGCAGATGGACGAACTCGCCAGCGTGATCGACCCGGCGTGGAACGAGGTCGTCCCGACCACCTACGTCCTCGATCGACAAGGCAAGGTCGTTGCGCGCCTGCAGGGCAAGAAGTCGTTGGGCGAGTTTCGTGAGGCGGTGCGCAAGGCGCTGTAGGCCCATGTGGACGATCCGATGTAATCGCCGTCACCTCGTCGTTTGGGCCATGACCATGCTCCTGTCGGGGCTCGCCATGGGTGCCGCGACGGCGGCCAACGCCGAATTGACGATCATCAACGCGCGCATCTTCAACGGGCGTGATGCGGATCTGTCGCCACCCTCAACCCTGCGCATCAGCGAGGGGCGGATCGTGTCGATCACGGCAGGGGCGACGACCTCGCTCGGCGGCGCGGTCATCGACGCAGGCAATCGAGTGGTTCTGCCGGGACTCATCGACGCCCATGTGCATCCGAGCATTCCCGCTGGCTTCGTCGCGTTGCGGGACTTGCAGCCCGATTATGCGGCGCACCGCTCGGCTGCTGAAGCGCGTGCCATGTTGCTGCGCGGCTTCACCACTATCCGCGATATGGGTGGTCCCAGCTTCGGGTTGAAGCAGGCTATCGATGAGGGTGTGCTTGCGGGCCCGCGGATTTTTCCGTCAGGTGCAATGATCAGTCAAACGAGTGGTCACGGCGATTTTCGCCATCGAGCGGCATCCACGGTGTCGAACACCGGGGTCGATGTCATGGAGCAACGCGGTTACGGCCGTCTCGCCGATGGCGAGTCGGCGGTGCTGCTTGCGGTACGCGAGCAACTGCGGGAGGGTGCCGCGCAGATCAAGGTAGCCGCAGGTGGCGGCTTGTCTTCCAACTACGATCCACTCGATAGCGTGCAGTACCTCGACGCCGAGTTGCGCGCAGCCGTACGTGCAGCGGCCGACTGGGGTACGTATGTTGCGGTGCACGCCTACACACCGGAGTCGATTCGTCGCTCCGTGGAGGCTGGAGTCCGCAGCATCGAGCATGCGCATCTCATCGACGAGCCGACGATGAAGCTGATTGTGCAGCGTGGGGTGTTCGTCTCGCCGCAGGCTTATCTC
>RGWK01000043.1 GCA_010029775.1 Gammaproteobacteria bacterium | reverse complement strand
GGAACGCATGACCCGGACGAATGGCATCGGGGTCGGTCACCGCGACCAAATCCGCCAGCTCACGATGCAGATCGGCACGGTGGATCTGGTAGTACGCGGCACCATACTTCTCGAGCATTTCATTACCACGCGAAATCTCGACCATCAGCTCGCCGGTCTGCCAGTGTTTCACCCCGCCACGATCCGGACGCATGCCGAGACGCTCCAGCACGCCTTCCATGCCGAGCGCATTCAGCACGTGGGTGGCGTTGGGGCTGACCGTCAAGCCTGCGCCCACCTCGCCGAGCGTAGCCGCCTGTTCGTACACGATCGGCCGAAACCCAAACATCTGCAGGGAGCGGGCGGCGGTCAATCCGGCGATTCCGGCTCCGGCAATGGCGATCTTGAGGTTGCGCATGGACGGACCATGCGCCGGTTGCTGCGCCGGCTCACCTGCGGCGTGTTCCGCAATCCGCATCGTGGGCAAGCGAATCCGCGCTTCGGACAAGACGGCCGCTGGGCGCTCAAGTACCATCGCCGACCATGAAGGATCAGACGGTATCGCGCAGGGAGCGCGGACGGATCGTCGTGCGCGGCGCCCGTCAGAACAACCTCAAAAATCTCGATATCGATCTGCCGACGGGCGAACTGGTGGTGGTCACCGGGGTGTCCGGGTCGGGCAAATCGTCGCTGGTCTTCGACACCCTGTACGCCGAGGGCCAACGTCGCTACGTCGAAACGTTTTCACCCTACGCCCGCCAGTTCCTCGATCGCATGGACAAGCCGGCCGTAGACCGGATCGAGGGTATTCCGCCGGCGATCGCTATCGACCAGACCAACCCGGTGCGCACCTCACGCTCCACCGTGGGCACGATGACCGAACTCAACGATCACCTGAAGTTGCTGTTCGCGCGCGCTGCCCATTTGCACTGTCGGCAGTGCGGCCAACCGGTACGGCGGGATACGCCCGCCGACATCAGGCAGGACCTGTTGAGCCGCAGCCAGACACGTGCGCAGCCTCGCCTGCTGGTGTGCTTCGAAGTACGCATCCCGAAGAATTTCAAGGAGGCGGAGGTGCTGGCGCTGCTGGCCAAGCAGGGCTACACCCGCATCCGCGAACGCAGCAAAACGGGCATCGAGGTAATCCAGGATCGTCTGCGCGCCAGCACCGACGATCAAGGTCGCCTCGGCGAAGCGATCGAGGCGGCACTGCGCGTGGGTCAGGGCCGGCTGCACGTGCACGCGCTGGATGCGGACGATGCCGAAAAAGTCACCGAGACCTGGCACTACTCGACCACGCTTCACTGCGCACGCTGCGACATCGCCTACCGCGAGCCCTCGCCGAGCATGTTCTCCTTCAATTCGCCCGTCGGGGCCTGCGAGTCCTGTCGCGGCTTCGGGCGCATCATCGGCGTCGATTACGGGCTCGTGATTCCCGACCACGCGAAGACCCTGCGCGAGGGCGCGATTCGCATCTGGCAGTCGGAGTCCTATCGCGAATGCCAGCTCGACATGGAGCGCCTGGCGCGCAAGCGCGATATACCGCTCGATGTGCCCTGGCGCGAGTTGACTGCGGCCCAGCGCGACTGGGTCATCGAGGGCGAAGGTCCCTGGAAGAAAAACGTTTGGTACGGCGTGCGTCGATTCTTTGCCTGGCTCGAGACCAAGGCGTACAAGATGCACATCCGCGTGCTGCTGTCGAAGTATCGCGCCTACACGCCCTGCGGCAGTTGCCGCGGCGCGCGGCTTGCACCTGAACCGCTACTGTGGCGATTGGGTACGAGTGAACTCGCGCAGCGATCGCTCGGTATGCGCGAGCGCTTCACGCCCCCGGGCACCGCATGGAGCACCGAGCAGCTGCAGGCGCTGCCAGGGCTGTGCATCCACGATCTCATGCTGCTGCCCCTCGAACGCAGCCGCGATTTCTTCGATGGTTTACGGCTGCAGGGTGCGCTCGATGAAGCCGTCGAGCTGCTGCTCGCAGAGATACGGGGTCGCTTCAAATACCTGTGCGACGTGGGACTTGGATATCTGACGCTCGATCGTCAATCGCGCACGCTCTCCGGTGGCGAAGTGCAGCGCATCAACCTCACTACGGCGCTCGGCACATCCCTCGTCAACACCTTGTTCGTGCTCGATGAGCCCTCGATTGGCCTGCATCCACGCGACATGCAACGGGTCATCGAAGTCATGCATCGTTTGCGCGATGCCGGCAACTCGCTGCTCGTGGTGGAACATGATCCGCAGATCATGCTGCAAGCCGATCGGCTGCTCGATATGGGCCCAGGCGCCGGCGAGCACGGCGGTCACATCGTGGCCTCCGGCCGGCCTGACGAGGTCACCCGCCATCCGGATTCGCTGACCGGCGCCTACCTCACCGGCCGCAAGGCTGTCGAATTGCCGCAGACGAAGGGCGCCGCGCGAAAGGCGGACCGTCATCTCGAACTGCGTGGCGCGCGGCTGCACAACCTGCAGGATCTGACGGTGCGCTTCCCGCTGAACCGCCTCGTCTGCGTCACCGGCGTTTCAGGCTCAGGAAAATCGACCCTGATCCAGGACGTGTTGTATCCCGCCTTGCTCAAACATCTCGGCAAGCCCACTGAAACTGCGGCGGAGTCGGTGGGCCTCGGCGGTGCACAGCATATCGTTGATGTCACGTTCGTTGACCAGACGCCGATTGGTCGCACCACACGATCGAACCCTGCCAGCTATGTCGGTGCATTTGATGTGATCCGCGAGCGCTTTGCGCGTCTCGCCGAGTCGCGCGAACGCGGCTACACCGCGGGAACCTTCAGTTTCAATTCAGGGACCGGGCGTTGTCCGAGCTGCACCGGCAGCGGCTTCGAACACGTCGAGATGCAGTTCCTGTCCGATGTGTACTTGCGCTGTGGCGAGTGCGACGGGCGACGCTACCGGACCGAGACGCTGGAAGTCCGCTGTCCCGGTCCCGACGGCCGCTCGGCCAGCATCGCCGATGTACTCGAGATGACCGTGACCGAGGCACTAGCATTCTTTGCCGACGCACCAGAGCTCGCCGCGCGGCTCGCACCACTCGCGGATGTGGGCCTCGACTATCTACGCCTCGGTCAGCCGGTGCCGACGCTCTCGGGCGGCGAGGCGCAGCGACTGAAGCTCGCCGGGCATCTGGTCGAGTCGGCGCAGGCGAGCGCGGGCGGCAAGCTGTTCCTGTTCGACGAACCAACCACCGGCCTGCACTTCGAGGACATTGCCAAGCTGCTCGGTTCGTTTCGCAAGTTGCTGGATGCCGGGCACTCGCTGATCGTTATCGAGCACAATCTCGATGTCATCCGGGCCGCGGAGTGGATCGTCGATCTGGGTCCTGAGGGTGGCGATGGCGGCGGCCATATCGTCGCGTGCGGCACACCGGCGGAATTGGTTCTCGAACCGCGCTCGCACACCGGGCGGGCGCTCGCCGAGTACCGCCTCGAAGCGCTCGCCGCGGCACCGGTGGTGCACGCCGTATCTGAACCCGCTGCCGACGCCAATGCCGCCGATGCCATCGTTGTTCGCAATGCTCGCGAGCACAACCTGCGCAACATCGACGTCGATATCCCGCGCAACGCCTTCACGGTGATTACCGGCGTGTCGGGCTCGGGCAAGTCGACACTGGCTTTCGACATCATCTTTAACGAGGGTCAGCGACGCTATCTCGAATCATTGAACGCGTATGCGCGTCAGTTCGTACAACCGGCCGCGCGCCCGGAAGTCGATGCAATACGCGGCATCCCGCCGACCGTCGCCATCGAGCAGCGCACCAGCCGTGGCGGCCGCAAGAGCACGGTCGCCACCCTCACCGAGATCTACCATTTCCTGCGCCTGCTGTACGTCAAGCTCGGCACACAGTTTTGCCCCGACTGCGACGTCGCCATCGAGCCGCAGAGTGCGGAAGCGATCGCAGCCCGCATCCTCAGCGACTATCGCGGCAAAACCGTCGATCTGCTGGCGCCGCTCGTCGTCTCACGAAAAGGCTTGTATACCGACTTGGCCAAGTGGGCAGCCGGCAAGGGCTATCGCGAACTGCGCGTGGACGGTGAACGCATTGCCGTCAAGCCCTGGCCGAGGCTTGATCGCTTCAAGGAGCACGATATCGAGCTGCCGGTCGCACGGCTTGGGATCTCGCCGCGCGGCGAGGCGGACCTTCGCAATAAGCTCGCCGAGGCGCTGCACTACGGCAAGGGCGTCGTGCAGGTGCTCGTGCAAGGCAGTCGCACACCGGTGGTCTTCTCGACCAAACGCGCCTGTCCGGACTGCGGCACAAGTTTCGCCGAACTCGATCCGCGGCTCTTCTCGTTCAATTCCAAACAAGGCTGGTGCGCAGAGTGCTTCGGCACAGGCCTGCAATTGCACGACTTCGATGCCGAGCAGACCGGCGAGGAAGCGACTTGGAACGAGTGGCAAGACGGTGAGCCCGGCGCGTGCGAGAGCTGCCAGGGCGAGCGGTTGAATCGCATTGCCCGCGCCGTACGCTTTCGTGGCAAGTCGATCAGTGCCTTCACCTGCGAGACGGTCGACGATACCGCACAGACGATTGCACGATTCAAACTCTCGCGCCGCGAACAAGCGATTGCCCGCGACCTGCTGCAGGAAATCCGCACGCGGCTCGGGTTTTTGAGCAAGGTGGGTCTGGGTTATCTCAGTCTCGATCGTGCAGCACCCACCCTCTCCGGAGGCGAGGCGCAGCGCATCCGTCTTGCAGCACAGCTCGGCTCGAACCTGCGCGGCGTCTGCTATGTGCTGGATGAACCTACCATCGGTCTGCACCCGCGCGACAATCGCATCCTGCTCGATGCGCTCGCCGAACTCGCAACTCACCAGAACACGCTGGTCGTCGTCGAGCACGACGAGGACACCATCAAGCGGGCCGATCACGTCATTGATCTCGGCCCGGGCGCCGGCGTGCGTGGCGGAGCAGTAGTCGGTGAAGGCCGCGTCGCGGACCTGCTGGCGAATCCGAATTCGATCACCGGTCGTTATCTGCGCGAGCCGCTCCGGCACGCCGCAAAACCGCGACGTGCAGTGACTTCGCGTACACCATCGCTGCGCATCGAGTCGGCGACGCTGCACAACCTGCGCCAGCTTGATGTGCGTGTGCCGCTCGGCAGTCTGGTCATCGTCACCGGCGTGTCGGGGTCCGGCAAATCGTCGCTGGCGCGCGATGTGCTGCATGCCAGTGCCCGCGCACTCGTTGGTGGTGACGGCAAGGCCGTCGGCTGCAAGGCGCTGCACGGCATCGAACAGGTCGATCGTGTACTCGAAGTCGATCAGACCCCCATCGGCAAGACGCCTCGCTCGTGTCCCGCCACATACGTGGGTATCTGGGACGAAATCCGCAAGATCTACGCGGCAACCTCCGAGTCGCGACTGCGCGGCTATGGCCCCGGTCGATTCTCTTTCAATACGGCGGGCGGTCGCTGCGAAGCCTGCGAGGGGCAGGGCGTACAGACCGTGGAGATGAGTTTCCTGCCTGACGTGAAGGTGACCTGCGACAGTTGTCGGGGCAGCCGCTTCAATGCGGAGACCCTCGCAGTACCCTACCGCGAGCGCAGCATCGGCGACGTACTCGCCATGAATATCGAGACGGCAGCCGAGTTCTTCCGGCCGCATGCCACGCTGCACCACGTGCTCACGCTGCTGTGCGATGTCGGTCTCGGCTATCTCACCCTCGGGCAGCACAGCCCCACGCTCTCGGGCGGTGAAGCGCAGCGCATCAAGCTCGTCACTGAACTGGCCAAGGTCCGCACGGACCTGCGAGCACCGCTGCGTGCGAAGCCCAAGCACACCCTATACGTACTCGATGAACCAACGGTAGGCCTGCACATGGCCGACGTCGAAAAACTCATTCATGTACTGCACCGACTGGTTGATGCCGGAAACACGGTGGTTCTGGTCGAACACAACCTCGATGTCATCGCCGAAGCCGACTGGGTCATCGATCTTGGTCCTGAGGCAGGAGCCGGTGGCGGACGTTTGGTGGCCCAAACGACGCCCCAGGATCTCGCCCGCCGCAAGGGTCGCTCGCATACGGGCGAAGCGCTGCGCTCGTTTATGGCGGAGCGGGCGCAAACGGGCTAGGCTCCCCTCGATGGCCCACGATCTCGTCTGCTGGAAATGCGGAGCAGCCCTCGCGGCGTTGTCGCTGCCCCTGCGCAGGCTCGACGAATGTCCCGCTTGCCGCGCTGAACTGCACGTCTGCCGGATGTGCGTCGACTACGACACCCGCGTGGCCAAGCATTGTCGCGAGCCGACAGCCGAGGAAGTCCGGCAGAAGGATCGAGCCAATTTCTGCGATCACTTCAAGCCACGTCCGGCGGCCTATACGCCGCCCGACCAACGCGCGATCGATCACTCCCTCTCGGAGCTCGAGCGTCTGTTCGGCAAAAAGCCGGGCTGACAATCGCCATGTCGGGTCGACAGGATCCGCAGCTCATCCGCTTGCAACTGTGGTTGCTGGCAGGCTGGACCCTGCTGATTCTGAGCGCCTCGCTGTATCCGTTCGACTGGGATCTCGGGCGATTGCGCGCCGAGATCGTGCAGGGACTGCCGCGTTTGCTGCAATGGCGCTCCGCCTCGCAGCGCGACATGCTCGTCAATCTGCTGCTCTACGTACCGTTCGGGCTCGTCGCCGCCGTGACGCTCGCCGAACACCGCAGCCGATTGCAGCGAGTCCTGCTGCCGGTAATCGCTGCGGCGACGCTGTCGCTCGGCGTCGAACTTGCGCAGCATGCGCTGCCACCGCGGGATCCAAGCCTCGCAGACTGGGTATTCAACGTCATCAGCGCTGCACTCGGTACTCTGCTCGCGCTCGCCTACCAAGCCCTGCCGGTACGACCGTTGTCGGCACGATTGCAGCGCCTGCAGATCGGACCTGCGCTCGGTCTGCTCATCGCGCTCTGGCTGGTGTCACACCTGGCTCCGTTCGTACCACGGCTTCGGCCCGGGCGGGTCACCGCAGCCATCGACTACAGCCTGAGCCTCCCGCTCTCGCCGAGTCGCCTGCTCGCCTACTTCGCCTGCTACGTCATTCTGGGTGCGCTCGTGCGCACCCTGATGCGCCGCGACTCGTTCTGGCCCTGGTTCGTCGCACTGCTTGGGCTATCGCTCAGTGCGCGCTTGCTGTTCGTCGGACAACATCTGACCCTCGATGAGTGCGCTGGCTTGTTGTTGGCCCTGCCAGTGCTGCTACTCGGTCGATCACAGGGTGTGAAAACCGGGCAGACGGGGCTGTTCATTGCAGCGGGGTGCGGCTTCATCGCCGCGGCGCTCACACCCGTGACGCCGGTGCCGCCCGGGCTCGCGCCGACGTGGATACCGTTTGCCGAATTGGCCGGCGATATCGTCGACCCAGGGTCGCTGCCGCTGCTTGAGCGGCTTTTTTTGGGTATCGGCCTCGCCTGGCTTGCCAGCACCAGTCGCACCGGCTCCTTTCCTCCCCTGTTGCTCGCCCTGCTGGTCGCCGTGGGATGTGAATTCCTGCAACAATGGATACCGGGGCGTGTCCCCGACTCTTCGGATTTCGCAGCCCTGCTGATCGGGGCCGCGCTGGTACAAGCCGCTCCACGACTCGACCTGCGTACGGGTGGACCATGAGCAAACCTGTGTTGAAAGCCCTGTTCGGTTTCATATTTCTGAGCCTGTTCGCGTATACGAGCTTTGCCAGCCTGCAGCAGCCGGTCTGGGCGTGGCAGGGACTCGTCAACGAACCGGACCGCTGGTGGACGATCGCTACGCTCATCGACGCGTATTACGGGTTTCTGACTTTCTACGTCTGGGTGTTTTACAAGGAGCTGCGTGTACCCAGCCGGATCGGCTGGTTCATCGCCATCATGCTGCTCGGCAATATGGCGATGGCCGCCTACGTGCTGCGCGAACTCGCCCGCCTCGGCCCTGACGAACCCGCTGCCGCAGTACTCACCCGTCGTAACGCCTGATGCGCATAGCCTGATGCGACAATTTTTCCGTCAACGCGTGATCGACCCGCTGCTGGGCCTGCTCAAGCAAGGCCTGTCGCCGCGCGAGCTGGCGTTGTGCCTCGCGCTCGGCGCAGGGGTCGGCGTGTTTCCCGTACTCGGCGTCTCTACACCGCTGCTGACCTTCATCGCCTTCGCGCGCCGGCTCAACCTTGCCGCCATCCAATTGGTGAGTTATCTGATGTCGCCAGTACAACTCGCGCTCATCATTCCGTTCGTGCGGGCGGGTGAGTGGGTGATCGGCGCGCCGACCCAGCCGCTCACCGTCGAGGAAGGCATGCGCATCCTTGCCGATGGCGTCTGGCAGGCCATCGTCATCCTGCGCGATGCGATCCTGCATGCCTCGATCGGCTGGTTACTGATCGGCCCACCGGTTGTTTATATACTTTACCGCTCGCTCATCCCGGTGCTTGAGCACACCGCGCAACGTCTGAAGGTCCAATCGCCTCCATGAGTCAGGAACCCGCCCAATCCCTCTCGATGCGGCTGCTTGAAGCCGACCGCGTTCCCGTGCAGCCAACGAGCAGCACTACGAAGTACCGACGGCGTTCTACCTGCAAACGCTCGGTAAGCACCTCAAGTATTCGAGCTGCTACTACGATGACTTCGACATCAGCCGTGCCGCTGCAAATCTTGATGGGGCCGAAGCACGCATGTTGGCACTGACCTGCGAGCGGGCACGGTTGCGTGACGGCGAGCGGATCCTCGAGCTCGGCTGCGGCTGGGGCTCACTGTCCCTGTGGATGGCGGAGCATTTCCCGAATTCACAGATCACCGCGGTGTCGAACTCACGAACCCAAAAACAGTTCATCGACGCACGTGCCGCCGAACGCGGGCTCAAGAACCTGACCATCATCACCTGCGATGCCAATCGCCTGGAGTTTGACGCCGGCACGCGCTTCGACAGGGCCGTCTCGGTGGAGATGTTCGAGCACATGCGCAACTACGAGACGCTGCTCGGCCGCATCGCCAGCTGGCTAAACCCTGGTGGCACACTGTTTGTACACATTTTCACGCACCATCGATTTGCATACACCTTCGAGGTGCGTGACGAATCCGACTGGATGGCGCGCTACTTTTTCACCGGCGGCATCATGCCAAGCGACGATCTGCTGCATTATTTCCAGAAAGATCTATGCCTCGCCGATCACTGGCAGGTTGATGGTCGGCACTACCAGCTGACTTCCGAGGCCTGGTTGCAAAAGATGGATGCGCACCGTGAAAGCCTGATGCCGGTGCTCGCCGAGGCCTACGGTGCACAGCACGCGTTGCGCTGGTGGGTGTACTGGCGAGTATTCTTCATGAGTTGCGCCGAACTGTTCGGCTATCGAGGTGGACGCGAATGGCTGGTGTCCCACTATCTGTTCGAAAAGCGCTGACGATTGCTTTTTTTGCACTGGCGCTAAGCGGCGCGGCAGCGCAGTCGACTGCGCCTGCAGCGCAAGCCGATGCACGACTGGCCGACCAGGCCGCACTCAAACAGGCTCTCGAGCGCAACGATCTGAGTGCTGCGGCGACATTGGCCACGCAGATCGTGGCGAAGAGCGAAGAACGCTTCGGCAAGGAGTCCGCGGAACTCGTCAACCCGCTCACCAACCTCGGTACAGTGGCCTATCGAAGCGGTGACTTCGTCGCCGCCGAAGCGGCCTATCAGCGTGCCGTGCGTTTGATCGACGGCCAGTTGTCGGGAGCAGATCGGCGACTGGTGCGTCCCTTGCAAGGCTTGGGTGAAACCTGGCTTGCGGCCGGCAAGCCAAACGAGGCTGCCGCAGCTCTCAAGCGCGCGGTCGATCTGTCGCGCAATCTCGATGGTCTCTACAACCTCGAACAGCTCGATCTCGTCGATGCGCTCATCGAGGCGCTGGAAGGCGCGGATCGACTGACCGAAGCTGAACGTGAGCACCAAAATGCCTTTCGGGTCGTGGAGACCGCTTATGGCAAGAAGGACTTGCGCCTGGTCGAACCGCTCGATCGATATGCGCGCTGGTACGAGACGGTAGGCCGCTACGCTACGGCGCGCGGGTTGCACGCGCGTGCCCTGCAACTGGCCGAGGAACTCTCGCCCACGAAGCCCGTAGTGGGTGTCCCTGCACTACGCGGCCTCGCGCGAACTTGGCTGCTTGAGGCCCTCTATGGCCCCGAAGTCGAGCCCACGACCGCGGGGCCGGAAATGTCTGATGGCACTGAGCTGTTCGCTCCCAACGCAGGCGCCGGTCGACTTAACAATGATGGTGAGCGTGCGCTGCGCTTTGCGCTTGCGATTCTCGATGCACAGAAACCCATCGATACCGCGCTGCGTAGCGACTTGAGTCGCGCCAATGGTCTCTACGCTGATGCCTGGAAAGCCCTTGATGCCACCCCGGAGCAGCGCAAGTGGCTCGAGTCGCCGAGGCTGTTGTTCTACCGCGCGCCAGCGACGGCGGCATCACGCCTGCGCCCGGCGGATCCCTCGGAGTACGTGGCTCGGGAAGTACGCTTCCGTATCCGCGTAGGACGCGACGGCAAGGTCATTGAATCCACGGTGGAATCGTCGGACGCGCCCGAAGCCACGCAGAAGTCGGCCGCGTTTGCGCTGCGTCGCGCCCGCTACGCACCGCGACTCGAGAATGGCGAACCGGCCGAGAGCGAAGGCGTGCCGTTCCGCGAAACGCTGCTGGTCAAGATCCCGAAGGAGCAGCCGGCGACGCCGGCACCGGAGGCACCACACCCGGCGCGTTGAGCGGCGGCGTACCAGCGCCGACCGCCGTGCCAGGACGCCAGCGCGGATTGCTGCGCCGCGATTCGCGGATCGGCAACGCTTCGATGTCGATCGCGGCGGCAAGCCGAGTCTGCACCTCGGCGGGGTCGGCCACGAGCACAGTGCCCGCCGCCAATTCTTTGGCGAGCGACAACTCCGGGAACTGGGTGAGGAATTTGGCGGCTGCATCACGCATGGCCGCACGCGTGGCCTCATCCATCGGCCCTCCCGAGCCGAATCCTTCCGCCAGCCCGGTACCGTAGCCCGTGAGCGTCAGACTGTCGTAGCGCACGCCATCGGGTGCGAGTACGTTGATGCGATAGCGGATGGTCACGGCGACATAATCGCCGCCGGTTTCCTGCGCGGTCGCGAACGAATACTGCTCGATGCGCGGCTCGAAAATGGCTTGCAAGCCTTGGGACTTGCGGGCCGCATCGAGATCGGAAAACTCGCGGACCTCGCGGAACAGACTGTCGAGCACCTCACGGGCCACCGCCTGCTGACCCTGCCCGAGCGCGACGCTCCAAACGACGCCCGCTCGAGTCTCAGAGTGCGCATAGCTGCTTTGGTCCGCCGGCACGAGCAAACCCACTGTGGCCGGAATTTCCGGCACCAGCGCCTTGGGCAACACCGGCTTCGGCGCGATGGTCACGCCACCGCAACCGGCCAACAGCAACGCGATGCCCACTCCGGCTAGTTGCCACCGACGCATGTGATCACCCCTCCGATGTTCATGCTCATTGCGCAAGACTTGGTGTTGGTGAGACCGACGAATGTGCCGTCGTTACGCTCGCACATCGCCCTCATTAGGGCGGAGAAACGGATGTTTGTAAATGGCGTCATGCCGGGCGCCTCGGGAAAACCGACAGCGTGGATGCGCACCCGACGTCGCCCCGAGGCATCGGGACGGTTGATACGATCAACCGCATCGAGAGCGCCCTGAATGCTCTCGCCAGTGAACTCATCGCCGAGCACGTAAATGCTGATCCGCTTGTCCGCCGACCAGTAATTGCGAATGGCCATCTCGATGCCATCGGCCGGACTCGAGTCACTGAAGCTGCGCCAAGTACGCATGCGCTGCACGATATCCGTGCGCAGCGCTGCGCTGTCGGTGAGCCAGCGCCCACGGGATCCGGAAAACAGCTCCCGGCCGTTGTCATCGACGATCTGCAGGCCCTTTAGGCGCGGATAGATATCGAGAATCTCGCGCATCACCTCGATCGCAGTCTCCCAATGACCACCCTGCATGCTGCCCGAGGTGTCGATCAGAAAAATGACGTAATCGCTGTCGACGGGAATACCGCCGACCGCCTGCGTGGTGATGCTGCGGCGGGTGCGCGACGCCTGTACGAGACGCTTGTTCTGCTCGGAAAGTTCATCGAAGGCGGCCAGCAACTCCGTCTCGAGGATGTTGCTGACAGCGGCCTCCTGACGCGACGTATTGAACTGCCCTCGCAGGCTGGACATTTCACCGGCTGCTTTGGCGAGGTTCTGTCGCTCGCGCATGAGCTTATCCACCCGACCCTTGAGCTCACGCTGCAGCACCTCGGAGTCGCCGCGAATCACGAACAACTCCTCCTGCAGTTTCTTCAGTTGCATTTCGAGATCCTCGCGCGAGCGCTCGATGACGAGCGGCTGGCCGAACTCGGAAAGCACCAGCAACAGGATGATCGCGCCGAAGCCGCAGCAGATCACATCGAGGAACGAGAGGCTGAAGACCTCGGTTTCACGCCGCTTCAGTCGCACCGGCAGCTCCTCATGGCCAATCCGGCGAGGGCATCACGAACGCCCCCTTGGTCATGCGCGCGAGGCCCCAGAACCGATGCGGCGCGGGCACGTCACCCTTCATGGGCAGCAAGATCACATCGACCGGGATATTCCGGTTGAGGCTGCGCACAGCCTCGTCGAACAAGCGGGCGCGGGCCGCGGCATCCACATACTTGCGCAGCGCCGGTGCGGCGGCGCCCTGCGTCGGCAGGCCGTCGGTGATGAGGATGACTTGATCCGGCGGCTGCGGCATGGCGCGGATCGCGGCGAAGGCATTGATCAGACTCGTGCCCCCCTCGGGCGAGAGCCCCGCAAGACGATCGAGTACCTGATCGCGCCTCGTCTCATCTTTG
>RGWK01000420.1 GCA_010029775.1 Gammaproteobacteria bacterium | reverse complement strand
TGCTGCTCAAGGGCGTGAACGATGCCGCAGGCACGCTCATCGAACTCTCGCGCCGCCTGCATGAACTTGGCGTCCTGCCCTACTACCTGCATCTGCAGGATCGGGTGAACGGAACGGCGCACTTTGAAGTCGACGAGACGCGTGGCATTGACCTCATTGACGCGATAGCGCGCGAACTGCCCGGTTTCCTGGTGCCGCGTCTCGTGCGCGAAGTGCCGGGCGAGGAGGCCAAAGTGGTGGTCGCCGCGGGCCTGCGGCGCAGCGCAATTTAAGGCAGCCGTTCCTAAGCCTTAGAGAGCTTTTCCTGCAGCCACACCTTGATCAGCGATTGGTACGGCACATCGCGCGCATTGGCAGCCGATTTGATGCCATCGAGCAGATGCTGGGGTAGACGCAGCGAGATCGTCTTCGTCGAAGGCTTAAGGTTCGGAAAAACCGCGCGGGACGCGGTGCTCCAATCGACGTATTCGGTCGAGTCGCGACCCGATGCCTCCCAGAATCGCCGCTCCTCGGCTTCGGTCTTGAACTTCGGGACGCGCTTAGATGGTTTGTTCATAAACAGCTCGCTCTTTGCGGTGCATGTCCCGCGCTGAAATCACCCGCAGCAGAGTGCCCTGCCGTCTGAAAGTGAAGGTCACGTGCAGAAGACGACCGGCGTGGGTTTCGCCCAGCGCATGGAAGCGCTGCTCGATTTCACTATGGCCACCGTCCACTCTCAGCAGCGGTCGATTGAAAAACACTTCCTCGCACTCCGGCCAAGACACGCCGTGCTTGGCGTTCTTGCTGCGATTCCCGTGATCCCAATCGAAGGCTATAACGTCAGGCAACTCGATCATCCATGTATATTATGGGAATATACACGAGGTCGTCTGCCGACGAAAGCGGCCGAAATACCCCAAAACGAGCTCGTCGGGGCGTTATTCCGCCGGCGCAATCGCCTCGAGTCGGGTGACAGCGCGCCAGCCGCGGGTGAGCACCGCGCCGCGTTGCGCGCGGGCGCCCTGGTAATCCTTGAGCTCACCGAACGCGTAGGTCTTGCTGCGCTCGCCGTTGTAGACCACAAGCGAGCCGCCGGGGGCGACCACGGCAATACCCGCGACGAGCTCTGCGCGCTCGGCGGCCAGCGCCGAGGGGATGTTGAACAACTTGTTCCCCTTGCCGCGCGGCATCTCGGGCACATCGCTCACCGGGAAGGTGAGCAATCGGCCGTTCTCGCCGTCGGCATCGACGACCGCGATGCACACCAGGCTCTTGGCCGAGGGCACAAACGCAGGCATGACAGCCAAAGAATTCTCCGGCGGATTGAGCACGGTTTTGCCCGCCTTGCGATCGGTGATTAGATCCTTGAGGCGCGCCGTGAAGCCGTAACCGGCGTCCGAGGCGAGCAGCCACAAACCCTCCGGATCACCCATCATCACGCCCGTGAAGCGCGCGCCATCGGGCGGATTAAAGCGCCCGACGAGCGGCTCACCGAGGCCGCGTGCTGAGGGCAGCGTGTGTGCGGGCAGACAGTACGTGCGCCCGGTGGTATCAAGGAACACCGCCGGCTGCAGTGCCATACCGCGCACGGCAGCCTGAAAGGCATCGCCGGATTTGTATTGCAGTGAACGCGGGTCGATCTCGTGACCCTTGGCCGAACGCACCCAGCCGCCCGAGGAGAGCACGACGGTCACGGGCTCG
>RGWK01000419.1 GCA_010029775.1 Gammaproteobacteria bacterium | reverse complement strand
GGTCCGGTTGTGCCGCTCTACGTGTTCGAGCCACAGCTGTGGCAACAAGCGGATGCGTCCTTTCGGCACTGGGCGTTCATCCGCGAATCGCTTAAGGAACTCGATGCGACGCTGCGTGGTCTTGGCGGAGCGCTCATCGTCCGCTGCGGCTCGATCGTTTCAGTACTTACGCAGCTGCAGCGCGAACTCGGTCGCTTCGAGTTGCGCTCGCACGAAGAAACCGGCAACGGGTGGACCTTCGCACGCGATCGCGAGGTGATGCGCTGGTGTCGAGAGCACGGAATACCTTGGAACGAGTATCCGACCAACGGCGTCGTGCGCCGGTTGCGTGAGCGCGATGGCTGGGCTGCCGCGCGCAACGCCGTCATGACGGCGGCGCAGCGTCCCGCTCCAGCAATGATCCGCTTTGCAGCAAGCACGAGCGAGCCGCTCCCTGCGGCCGACATCGCACCCTTCAATCGCATCGAGGGGCGGGTCCAGCAGGGCGGTCGGCGTGATGGACTGAAGGTATTGCAGAGTTTTCTCTCGAGCCGCTCGCGCGATTACATGCGCAGCATCTCAAAGCCCGGGGTCTCCGCACGTCATTGCTCGAGGCTCAGCGCCCATCTGGCTTACGGCACTTTGTCCGCGCGCGAAGTCGATCAGGCGGCGGCACTGCGCATGCAGGAACTTGACGAGTCGAACGACCCCTCAAGCGCCTACTGGTCGCGGCAAATCGCCGCGTTTCGGGCTCGTCTGGCGTGGCGATGCCATTTCGTGCAGAAGCTCGAGCAACAACCCGACATCGAGTTTCGCTGCATGCACCCCGCCTTCGAACCGATGCGGGTCGACGGCTGGCGCGACGATTTTTTCGATGCGTGGTGCCAAGGAAAAACCGGCTTCCCGCTGATCGACGCCTGCATGCGCTCGCTGCACGCCAATGGCTGGATCACCTTCCGCATGCGGGCCTTGCTCGTCTCGTTTGCCAGCTATCAGCTCTGGCTCGACTGGCGCCGTACCGGTCCGGTACTCGCTCGGCTCTTCACCGACTACGAGCCCGGCATCCACTACAGCCAACTGCAGATGCAATCGGGCGTCACCGGCATCAATGCGGTCAGACTGTATAACCCCGTCAAGCAGTCGCTTGAGCACGACCCTGAGGGCAAGTTCATTCGACGCTACGTTCCGGAGTTGGCTGAGCTGCCCAGCGAGTTCATTCATGAGCCGTGGCAACTCGCCTCGCCTCCTGCCGACTACCCGGCCCGCATCGTCGATCACGAGCAGGCTGCACGCGAGGCCCGAGCACGCATGGCGCCCTTCTGGCGCGGGGAATCGTTTCGCGAACAGGCCACGGCCGTGTTTCGCAAACTCGGCAGTCGCAATCGACCTGCGGAGCGACGCAAACCTCGCAAGGCGCCGGCTCCGCCGCCCGCGGCGCCGCAACTCGACCTGGATTTCTAATCAGTCGCGGTATCGACGCGAGCACGGCCCAAAGTCAGCTGCAGCAACGCACCGACGCCGCACACCCCGAGCACCACGGGCCACGCCGCATCGAATGATCCGCTGGCGTCGCGAATGCGCCCAAACGCCACGGCACCCGCGGAGGTGGCGATGCTGATGGGCACGAGCATGGTGGCGTAAATTTTGCCGTAGTGCGCCAGCCCAAAGAAACGCGAGGTCATGAAGGCGAGCACGTCATAT
>RGWK01000418.1 GCA_010029775.1 Gammaproteobacteria bacterium | reverse complement strand
ACCAGTTGTACCAGTAGCACCACTTGCACCAGTCACACCAGTTGCACCAGTAGCACCAGTCTCACCAATTGCACCAGTCGCGCCAGTAGCACCAGTTGTACCAGTAGCACCACTTGCACCAGTCACACCAGTAGCACCACTTGCTCCAGTCACACCAGTTGCACCTATAGCACCAGTAGCACCAGTAACACCAGTAGCACCAGTAGCACCAGTACCACCAGTACCACCAGTTTGACCCATTGCTAAAGTTGACCAAGTAGTTCCATCAGACACTTTTAACGCATTTATCGTTGTATCATAGTACAGTGAACCAACCGCACCAGTAACACCCGACCCAGAAGTATAACCACCTACTTGAATAACACCACTGATAGCAATACTATTATAACAAGTGTAAATGTAACCACCATTATAACCAGAAATATATTGACCAGATGCAGACATAGATAATCCAAGTATATTGCGTGATGTTAATACAGATGTCCATGTCGTTCCATAATTTGTAGATATATATGTTGCACCAGTAGTACTGGAAGACGCAACTTGGTATTGTCCCGATGCAGACATAGATATTGTTGCACCCCAAAATTGTGATAACGCAGTAGTTACCCATGTCTGACCATAATCTGACGATATATATATGAATCCAGTTGTCGACAGAATCGCTGTTTGGTATTGTCCAGAAGCAGAAATAGAAACATCTGTCCAACCTAGTGCTGGAGCAGTTGTTGCTTTCCATGTATTACCATAATCTGATGAAATATATATTAACGCTCCAGATGTTAGAGTAACTGCAGTTTGGTATTGTCCAGACGCAGAGACAGATACTGAATACCACCGCTGAGGTGATGCTTTGAAACTCCATGTATTACCATAATCCGAAGAAACTAAAATACCATAACCAGTTGTAGTAGTATCTACTGCAATTGACTGATATTCTCCAGACGCAGATATAGATACTTTTCTTAAAATTTGATTTGCTGAAAGTGCTGTAATTGCAGACCAAGTGTTACCATAGTTGCTTGATATGTAAAAAGTTGTGGTAGAACTACTTGGCAAAATAGTTTGATACTGTCCAGATGCAGACATTGCTATTTTTGAATACCCAGTTCCTACTGATGGACCACCAGACACAATCGCAGTGAATGTTTGTCCGTAGTCTGAAGAAACATATACATTACCAGTAGTAGTTGAAACTGCGGACTGATATTGTCCAGATGCGGATAGTGCAAGTGCACTCCAACTAGTAAAACCAGCCGATGTTATTTGCATCCAATTTCTACCATAGTTGCCAGTTGGACCAGCACGACCTAAATCAATCGTTTGTCTAGAGAATATGTCCGAATAAGAACCAGGCATCAACCCAGCGCTAGCAGTTATTCCAAAAGTTGGTCCCGTTGCTGCTGCTGGACTTGCGTATGCAAGTTGTAAATATCCATTACTGGTTACTGTTGCACCATTACTCAAACCAGTTACTCCTAATGCAGTTACACCCGCAATTGTTCCAGTAGCACCGGTAACACCAGTAGCACCAGTCGCGCCTACAGCACCAGTCGTACCAGTCGCACCAGTTGTACCAGTCGCGCCAGTTGCACCAGTAGCACCAGTAGCACCAGTTGGACCAGTAGCACCAGTATCACCAGTTACACCAGTTGCACCAGTAGCACCAGTATCACCAGTAGCACCAGTAGCACCAGTA
>RGWK01000417.1 GCA_010029775.1 Gammaproteobacteria bacterium | reverse complement strand
GATCGCATAGCGCACCTCGCGCTGCTCGTCTTCAAGGGCGATGCGCCGGCCGATTTCGGTCGGGGTCACGAATTCGGAAACGAAAAGCGCGCGCTGCAGCTCCTCGTTCTGCAGGCTCTTGCGCACATCGGCGCGGTAGGTATCCGCCGAGATGCCCACCTGCGCAAGGCGCGCGAGCGCCAGCGTCTCGCTGTATTGCCCTTCGACCTGGAACGCCGGCTCGTTGCGGATTTCTTCCTGCACGCGGGCGCCGCTCACGCGATACCCGGCCTCGCGGCTGCGCTCGGTGACAAGCTGCGAGCGGATCAAGCGCTCGATCACCCCTTGCTGCAGATCCTTGCGGATGTCCTCGGGGATGTCGGTGCCGACCTGCTGCTGCCAACGGGACTGCTCGTCCTGCCAGAGGCGGTTGGCCTCTTCCTGCTCAATGCGCTCGCCATTGACCTTGACCGCGTAAGTCTGCGGCCCCATGAAATCGAGGTTCACCGCGCCGGTCGCGCCCCAGGCCACGAACACCAGTGCGAGTGGCGCGAGGATGATCCACGCGAGGATTTTCTTGCCTTTGAGGGAATCGCCGAGTTTCTGGAGCATGGTGCGGACGGCAGTTTTGGTCGGGCCGGCAGTTTAATGAAACCCCCCTCCGCCCGCCACCGGCGCCCATGCCACAATACGTCCCCATGACAGCCCCGCGTGCAGCACTCATCGACGGCAAGGCCATCGCCCGTGAGGTGCGCTCGCTCGTGCGGGCCGCCGTGGACCGCCGGGTCGCCGCCGGGGGGCGCCCACCCGGCCTTGCCGTGGTGATGGTGGGCGACAACGCCGCCTCTCAGGTCTACGTACGCCACAAGCGCAGCGCCTGCGCCGAGTGCGGCATGTACTCCATCGCCGTGGACCTGCCGCGCTCGACGAGCGAGGTGGAGCTCCTGGCGCGCATCGACGAGCTGAATGAGGACGATCGGATCGATGGCATCCTGGTGCAACTGCCCCTGCCCGAGCACATCCGCCAGACCGCTGTGGTCGAGCGCATCGACCCGGCCAAGGACGTAGACGGCTTTCACCCCTACAACATCGGCCGGCTCGCTGAGCGCAACCCGCTGATCCGCCCCTGCACGCCCTATGGCGTGATCCGCCTGCTCGATCACATCGGCGTGTCGGTCAAAGGCAAGCACTGCGTGGTGGTGGGTGCCTCGAACATCGTGGGCCGCCCCATGTCACTTGAGCTCTTGCTCATGGGCGCCACGACCACGGTGACCCACCGCTTCACCCAGGACCTGGCCCACCATGTGCGCGAGGCGGAGATCCTTGTTGCCGCAGCCGGCAAGCCGGGGCTCATCAAGGGCGAGTGGATCCGCCCGGGTGCTGTGGTGGTGGATGTCGGCATCAACCGCATGCCCGATGGCTCGCTCTGCGGTGATGTGGAGTTTGAGGCCGCCGCGGCACGCGCCGGCTGGATCACACCCGTCCCAGGCGGCGTCGGCCCCATGACGGTGGCCATGCTGATGCAAAACACGCTGGAAGCGGCGCTTCGGCGCGGCTGAGCTAGCTGCGGCGCCAGACGGTAATGCCGCCAGGCTTGTCCTCGAGGACGATTCCCGCTGCGGCGAGTTCATCGCGGATCTGATCTGAACGCTTGAAGTCCTTGCCCGCACGCGCTGCCTTGCGCTCGGCAATCGCCGCCTCGATACGCGCATCGTCCCAGCCGCCCTGCTGA
>RGWK01000416.1 GCA_010029775.1 Gammaproteobacteria bacterium | reverse complement strand
TGATCATGTCGGTGTCCGGCTCCATGGTCACAGCGCCCACGGCTGGTAGCAGGAACGGCCGGCGTTGCGCCAAAACGTGCACAGCAGCGCGGCGGCCTGCACGTTGATGGCGGGGTCGCGCAATGCGTCGATGGTGACCGGGAAACCCATCTTGCGCGACAGGTACGTGAGGTTCACGTCGTTGATCTGCAGCAGCCCGGTGTCCTGTGTGCGGGAGCGGACGTGCGGGGTGCAGCGTGACTCACGGAACATGGTGCGGGACATGCGGTTGACGTCCCAGCCGCGCTTCGGGGCGAACGCCTGCAGCAGCGGTTCGTAGTTCTTGCAGCGTCCTCCGGCGGCATCGGCGTTGCCGGTGTGGGTGAGGCTGCCGAGCAGCAGTGCTGCGGTCAGGGCGAGGCGGCGCTTCATCGCAGGCTCCGTTCGAGGCTGCGGATGACACGTGCGTTCGACTTGCGGTCGGTAGCGCTTGATGGAAGCGGTGGAGAACCGCCAGCGGTGCACGGGCTGCGCCGGGTCGATCGGTGCAAGCAGGCCACGGTCGACGAGATCGAGGACGAGCAGACGGTTCGGCTCACCGGCCTTGCGTCCCTTGTGGAAGGTGAGGCGGAGAATGGTGGCGACCTCGGTGGCGGTCAGTACGACCGTCGAGTCCAACAGCTCCGCCGCTGTGGGCTTGTGGTTCATGGCGTCAAATACAAGCCGATGTTGTTTCCGCTGTCAAGCCTTTCGCGTATTTCGCTTGTACACATGGCCGTAGTAAACCAAACCCTCAGGTAGTACGGTGTTCATGTGCGCTTGGAGGAGTTGCCGCTGCGAGGCGAGCCGTTGCGTGCCCGGTTGAGAGAACTGGGCATGACGCAAACCGATCTCGCCGACGCGCTCGGTATCCGTCCGCAGTCAGTGCAACATTGGGTCACAGGCCGCACCGGACCGAACTCTCGCATGGTGCCGAAACTGATCGGCATCTTGAAACTGGACGTCGACCAGTCAGCCAGCAAAGAGCAGCTGGACCGGGTCGAAGACGAGGTCAGCCAACTTCGGGAAGCGGTCGTTGCACTAACTCAACGACTGGAGCAACTTGCGGGCCAGCTGCTCGAAGCAGTGCAGGCCGCCGGCCCCACTCGGCCTGACCCAGCCTCTCGTCGATCGAAGCGATGAGCCTCGCCATCTCGGCTTGAAACTGTTCGGCGTTCACGTTCCCTCCTGGCGGCTACGGCATCGTGAACCTAACTGAGGGGTGCGCGAAGGTTGCCCCCCCCGCTGGTGCCGTGCCCAAATTTCATGGGCGCTGAGTGTGGCATGGCCGCAAAACCCTGTCGATAGCGGCGGCTGTATACTTTTGTTTGAGTTGGCAACTATCGGTTGCGAGCGCCTCTGATGATCCCGCCGATCATGTCGGCCGCTGCCCGATCGGCTGCAGGAACCCAATGCCCGTACCGATCCGAGGTCGTCGACAGTTGACGGTGACCGAGCCGCTCCGAGACGGTCTTCAACGGCACGCCCGCGGCGAGCAGTTGTGTCGCCACGAAATGCCGAAGGTCGTGCAGGCGGAACGTGGTCGGCAGACCGACCCGCGCCCGATGCCGTCGGAACTCGCGAGAGATGTAATCGGGACGCCACGGCGTGACGCCGGCGTCGTGACTGAACACCCAGACCGGTGACGGCAGACCGGCGGCCAACGCGTGCTCGACCTGGCTGACTCGATGCGCACGCAACGCCTCAAC
>RGWK01000415.1 GCA_010029775.1 Gammaproteobacteria bacterium | reverse complement strand
TGACCGATCAGGGCGCGCAAGCGGCCCTGACTCACGCCCTCGGTGGCCGGATATACGGGCGTGAGCGACTCCTCGAGTGCCGCGTCGGCATCGAAGATGCGCCGATACTCCGGGTGCACCATCTCGAGACCCAGCGGGCCGCGGCGCACTTCGCCGAAGCAGCGAATACGGTGGCCGCGGGCGAGGCCTTGTTGCTGCGCGGCAGAAAAATGGAAAAAACGCAGCGTCAGAAATCCCGAACCATCGGCGATGCGGCACAGCATCTGGCGCCGTCGCCGAAATACCACCTCGGTCAGCTGCACTTCGCCCTCGACCACGGCCCTGCCGCCGGCGAGCAAAGCACCGATCGGCTGGAGGCGCGTTCGATCTTCGTAGCGGGTGGGCAAGATGAACAGCAGATCCTGCACCTGCTCCACGCCGAGCACGGCAAGCCGAGCGGCCAGCGCCTCGCCGACGCCGCGCAGCGCGGTCACCGGTCGCTGTTCGCGCGGCTCAATCATCCGGCGCTGCAGCCGTTGCTCAGTCGAGATGCAGGATGCAGTCGATTTCCACTCGCGAACCGCGCGGCAATTGCGCAACGCCAATGGCGGCACGTGCCGGCCATGGCTGCGGGAAGTATTGCGCCATGATTTCGTTGACCTTGGCAAAGTGTCCGAGGTCGATGAGGTACACGGTGACGCGGACCGCGTGCCGCAAGGAACCGCCGGCAGCCTTGGCGATCGCGGAGAGGTTGTCGAACACACGGCGGATCTCGACCTCGATCTCGCCGCTGACGAGCGTGCCAGTCGTCGGATCGAGCGGAATCTGTCCCGAGATGTACACCGTCGGGCCGACGCGGACGGCCTGCGAGTAGGTGCCGATGGCTTGCGGTGCGTCGGGTGTGCTGATGATCTGACGAGTCATGCAAAGTTCCTCTTGTTATTAATCGTCGCGTTATTTGTCATCGCGGGTCCGTACCGCAAGTGTACGCGAGAGCTTCAGGACATCGGGCATGCGGCGGATGACGCGCAGCACTTTGGCGAGGTGCTTGCGGTCCCGCACCTTGACTTCGAACACCAGCGCCGAGGTCTGGGCATCGCGCTCCTCGAGTTCGACGTGATCGATGTTGGTTTCCGTGCCCGCGATCGCTGCGGCAACCGCGGCGAGTACGCCCATGCGGTTGGCCACCTCGATGCGGATTTCGCTGTTGAATAGGCGTTCCGTGCCCTCCGCCCACACTACTGACAGCCATTTCTCCGGATGCTTGCGGTAATCATCGACGTTGGCGCAGTCCTCGCGGTGCACGATGATGCCGCGGCCGCTCGAGAGGTGCGCGAGGATCGCATCACCGGGTACCGGGAAGCAGCAGCGCGCATAACTGACCAGCAGTCCTTCGGTGCCCGCCACCGCAAGCGGCGCGGGTGCTGCGCTGCCTTCGCCATCGCCTGAGGCGGGCGTGGCCGCGGGGCCCAGCCGCCGGGCGATCAGCGGTGCCAGGCGCTCTCCGAGGCCGACCTTCTCGAACAGCTCGTCGACGTCTGCCATGCCGAGTTCGGCGACCGTGGCGGCAATGGTGGCATCGCTGACGTCGATGAGCGACAACTTGAACTCCGCCAGCGACTGGTTGATCAGCCGCTGACCGAGTTCAATGGCCTCCGATCTGCGCAGACCCTTCAGATACTGGCGGATCGCAGCACGCGCCTTGGCGGAGACGACGAAATTCACCCACGCGGGGTTCGGTATGGCACCCGGCGCCGTGAC
>RGWK01000414.1 GCA_010029775.1 Gammaproteobacteria bacterium | reverse complement strand
CGAAGTTGCTCGACCTTGTCGCCGAGCTTCTTCCCGATACGACAACGATCGCAGTCGGCACCATTCATGAAGCGGCCGACGTGCCGAAGAAGTTCGCCGCACACGTCATGACCCCAGTCGGCGAACTCGACGAAGTCGAGATTCCGGCCAATGCGATGCTCACCGTCGGCTCGCAGCGTGACGTCGACGTTCTTGCCCGCCGCGGGTGGAAGGGGCGAGTCATCGTGAAGCTCGCATCGTCGATGCGACGGTTCGGCACAACGCAAAACGATTTCCCACTTCTCGTGCAGGATGTTGCCCGAATCGGTGGCGTCATCCACGCGTGTTCCATTCACAGTCCAACTGCCGGATCCGACGAAGCCCGACTCGCCGAGGTTCGCGCGTGGTTGCCGATCATTCCTGAATGCGTCACCGTGTCAGTTAGCCACTTGGCACCGGCATCGCTTCACGCACTGCGAACTCTCAGCGATCGACGCACGATCGAGGCTCGAATGGGTACGGCCCTGTGGCACGGCACGAAGGAACACTTCACGCTCAGCGCCGACGTGCAACGCGTCGAAGTTTGCCGTGCCGGCGAAACAGCCGGTTACCGAGCAACCCGAATCGAACACGATGGTCATTTGCTCGTCATCGGCGCAGGAACGGCGCACGGCGTTGCTCCACTGGCCAATGGCGACAGTCCTTTTCACTTCGGCCGCGTCCGCATTCCGCTCGTCGAATCGCCGTACATGCACAACGCATTGGCCGTCGTTTCCGCTGGCGATCCCCTTCCGAACGCTGGCGACCTTGTCGATGTGCAACGCCCACTCACATTGGTGTCCCCCGACATTGTCGAGTGGTTGTGACAACGCCCCTCGACCCGGGCTTCACGGGCACGACTCGTAGTGGTCTCGTTCGCAATCAGTCTCTCGATGCGACGCGCAGTGTTGCGCTGCTCGGCATCATCATTCTCAACTATCACGGCTACCTGAACCGTGCGAATGCGATCGGTTCGCAATACTCGAATTTTTTCATGCGGATCATGGATGCGTGGAACGGCATCCTCGCGCCGAGCCCCGTCATCTTCGTGATGGTGTCCGGCATCAGTTGTGCGCTCCTCACATCGGCGAACTTCGATCGCTGGGTTCTCGTGCGTCGTGGTGTCTTCCTGTTCGACCAAGGCCTCGAGATCGTCCGAAAGCTTGAAACCGTCGGGACCGAAGATCTTCAGCCCGTTGTCCTCATAAGGATTATGCGAAGCCGTGAGCATGATGCCGGCGCCGCAGCCCATGGACTTGGTCAGATGGGCCACCGCCGGGGTCGGCATCGGACCGACCAGGAATACGTCCATCCCGCTTGAAACCAGTCCGCTGGTCAGCGCGGTCTCGAGCATGTAGCCGGAGATACGCGTGTCCTTGCCGATGATGACGCGGTTATGATTGGCACCGCTGGAGCGCAGCACCCGGGAGATCGCTTGCCCGATACGCAGGGCGATTTCGGGAGTGATGGGATATTCGTTCGCCTTACCGCGGATGCCGTCCGTGCCGAAGAGTTTGGTCGCCATGCCCTTATCTGGCTCTTTCACCCTGTTTTGGCAAGCCCATATGATTGAAAACCTTCTTTTATGAAAGATATGACCAAATCGCTCAATAAATGGAAGATGGTCCTGACAAGAGGCCGATAAGGTCGGAAATGACGAACGACATTCGACCGAAACAAAGCGAGCGAGCAAATGATGCCGAGCGTAGGCCGCGAAGACTT
>RGWK01000413.1 GCA_010029775.1 Gammaproteobacteria bacterium | reverse complement strand
TTCGACATCCAGATCACCGGGCGTGAGCATCAGGCTCTCTTCGAGCACTTCGGCCTCACCTTGACGACGAAACAGCGCCTTGGCCGGTGGCGGCTTGCGCCGCGGTGGCACCCGCGGCGCGTGGCGCAACGGTTTCGTGCCGCGCACCGCCTCGCGAAACGCCTGCACGTCCTCGGCGGGCGGCTCAGCGAGCGGCGCTCTGGGCCGCTCGCGACGCTGTTCTCGGCGGGGTTTGCGCATCCTGCTACCTCGGCTGCTCGGCTTTCTCGAGCCTCGTGCTTTCAGTATATTGGGACGCTTCACAGGTCTCCAAGTTGATACCGCCCGATGAAGATCCTCGTCTGCAACGATGACGGTTACCGGGCGCGGGGCATCATTGCTCTGCGCCAGGCTCTTGAGGGACTCGCTGAACTCACCGTGGTCGCGCCGGAGCGCAACCACAGCGGCGCCAGCAATGCGCTCACGCTCGAGTTGCCGTTGCGGGTGACACAGTACGAACCCGGCAAATACTACGTCTCCGGAACACCGACCGACTGTGTGCACCTCGCGATCTCGGGTCTGTTCGATTACCAGCACGACATGGTGGTCTCCGGCATCAACAACGGTGAGAACCTCGGGGACGACGTGCTGTACTCGGGCACCGTCGCCGCGGCGATCGAGGGGCGCTTTCTCGGGCTGCCCACGGTGGCTTTTTCGCTGCGCCGGCCCAACGAAGGCCGTGCCGATTTCACTGCTGCAGCGCGCGTCGCGCGGCTGATCGTGACTCATCTGCTGGCGCATCCGCTCGATCGGCACATGATCCTCAACGTCAATATTCCGCACCTGCCGTTCGAGGAGTTGCGCGGCTTTCGCACCACGCGACTCGGCCATCGGCATCGGGCCGATCAGGTGACCCGGGCGCGCGACCCGCGCGGTCGCGAAGTGTTCTGGGTGGGGCGGGCTGGAGAGGGTGAGGACGATGGCCCCGGCACGGATTTCTTTGCCTTGGCCGAAGGCTATGTCTCGGTGACGCCCCTGCAGGTCGATCTGACACGACACTCGGCCATCGACACGGTGGATCGCTGGTTGGGCGGCATCACGGTTTGAGTAGCGGTCGATGAGCGCGACGCGCCTTAACGGCATTGGCATGACCTCGGCGCGTACCCGCGAGCGGCTGGTGCAGCGGCTGGGAGATCAGGGTATCCGCAACCTGTTCGTGCTCGAGCGGATTCGCGATCTGCCGCGTCACATCTTCGTCGATGAGGCCTTGGCCAGTCGCGCGTATGAGGATACGGCCCTACCCATCGGCTTCGGGCAAACGATCTCGCAGCCTTATATCGTGGCGCGTATGACCGAGGCGCTGCTGCAGGGAGGGGTACCGCAGAAGGTGCTGGAGGTCGGAACGGGCTGCGGCTACCAGACGGCGGTGCTCGCCGGGCTTGTGCCGCAGGTGTTCACCATCGAGCGCATCGAGCCGCTGCTCGTGCGCGCGAAGCAACGCTTGAAGGAACTCGGTCTTGTCAACGTGCGCTTTCGTCACGGCGATGGTTACGAGGGCTGGAATGCGCAAGGTCCCTACGAGGGCATACTGGTGGCCGCCGCGCCGCGCGAAGTGCCTGCTGCGCTCTTGCAGCAACTGGCCGAGGGCGGCCGACTCGTGATGCCGGTCGGTGGGGAGGGGCGACAGGATCTGCTGCGTATCACCCGCACAGCACAGGGCTACGAGCGCGAGCAGCTGGGTGCCGTGTCCTTCGTGCCGCT
>RGWK01000412.1 GCA_010029775.1 Gammaproteobacteria bacterium | reverse complement strand
GGCGCCGTGCGCGGCTCGCGTGATGTCGGCGTGTCCATCGAGCGCCGGCGTAATGCGCTCACCAGCTGACGCTGCGGCCGCCATCCACCGGCATGATGTGTCCGGTGATATAGGGGGCATCGGCAGCGAAAAACAGCGCCGCACGCGCGACGTCCTCAGCCGAGCCCGCCCGTTTGAGCAGGGTGCGATCAATAATTTTGGCTTGCAGCGCGTCATCGGCTACGCCATCGGCGGGCCACATCACGGGCCCCGGGGCGATGCCGTTCACCCGCACCTGCGGGCCGAGTTCGCGCGCCAGCGAGCGTGTCAGCGCTGGCGCAGCCGCCTGCGACAGGAACAACGGCGCCTTGAGGTTCGAGCCGAGCAGATCGTCTCAATGGGCTTCGGTGATTTCCCCGATCGGAGTCGGGTAGAAGGTCGAGGCGCTGGCTGCGCGCAGCGTGTTCAGCTGTGTGGCGAGTGTTTGAGCGTCGCGCACCGATCGGTGACAGTGGATGACGATGTTGGCGCCTGCGCCGTGCAGCGTGCCTGCGATGGCGGCACCTACACGACGAGCGCCACCGGTGATCAGGACTGTTTTACCGGCAAGCGGTGCGTGCATGGACATAGGGCCGATTATGAACGTTCCTGAGCCCGATGCCGCAGCGTCAGCGCACTCGCGCCGCGTGCAGGAGGCGGCACTCGCTGCCATCGAGGCTGCGGGTGGCTGGATCTCGTTTGCGGCCTACATGCAGCTCGTGCTGCATGCGCCAGGCCTCGGCTACTACAGCGCGGGCAGCGCGAAATTTGGCGCGGAGGGCGACTTTGTCACGGCACCTGAACTCTCACCGCTCTATGCGCGCGTCTGCGCACGCGAAATCGATCGGCTGCTGCGCGCGCAGGGTGGCGGTGCACTGCTGGAGCTCGGTCCGGGTACGGGCGCGTTCGCTAATGAGGCCATCGATCGTCTTCGCCAGTTGGCAAGCCCGCTCCTGGCGTACGAGTTGCTCGAAATCAGCGCCGATCTGCGCGCGCGGCAGCGTGAGCGGATCGGCGATCCGCTCGCGCGCTGGCTCGAGTCGCTTCCCGCACCCGCTCCACGCATCGTGTTCGCCAATGAAATCATCGACGCTTTGCCGGCCGAGCGCTTCGTACGGAAGAGCCGAAGGCGATGCCGCATTTGTGCAGCGCGCCGCCATGCTCGCCGATGAGTTGCGGCATCGCGGTGTGACGTTGCCGGAGGGTTACTGCGGCGAGTGGCATCCGCAGTTGCACGAGTGGGTGGCGGCGCTGGCCTCGACCGTGGAGCGTGGCGCGATCCTCTTTGCAGACTACGGCTTACCCCGCGCGCAGCTCTACCACCCTGATCGGGTGCAGGGGAGTCTGCGCTGCCATTACCGGCACCACGCACATGGCGATCCGTTTGTATATCCGGGTCTGACGGACATCACCACTTGGGTGGATTTCACTGCGGTGGCCGAGGCCGGGGAGGCCGCAGGCATGCAGGTGGCGGGTTTCACGACCCAAGCGGCATTCCTCTTGGGCGGAGGGCTGCAGGCCGAACTGCAACTCGCCACAGCGCAATCGAGCGATCCGGTGCAGACCGCGCGGCGCGCTGCTGGGGTTCGTCAGCTGATGCTGCCTGGCGAGATGGGTGAGGCCGTCAAGCTCATGCTGCTCACCCGCGGCGTCGAGGCTGAGGGCGAGGCGTTCGCTCTGCGCGATCTGCGCGATTCGCTGTAAGAGTCGCGTTACGGGTCGC
>RGWK01000411.1 GCA_010029775.1 Gammaproteobacteria bacterium | reverse complement strand
AGATTCTTAGCAAAGAAAGTTCCAGTTCCTGCTGCAGCGGCAACGACATTCTTGTCAGGCAAGTTAGTTCTTGAGGCTGGAGATTACATCTCAGCGAATGCGAATTCAAACAGTTCAATTGATGTCACAGTCAGCGTTCTACAGATCACTTAATGTCAGATAATCGTCAAATCTTCGTTGGCAAAAGAAACTTGCTGGGAAATGCGGCAGCAAACACTGCAGGCATCTGGAGATTTGAAGACATCACAATGATGCGTCACTATAATTTTGCTGGTGGTGCGGTCTCAACTGCTGAATCAGAGATTATTGTTGAGGTGTTCGCTAACAGTGGATCATGGGTGTGTCCTGCCAATGTTTCTTCTGTTGAATATTTGGTTGTTGCTGGTGGAGGTGGAGGAGGAGCAGATATTGCGGGTGGTGGTGGTGCTGGCGGATTCAGAACAGGAACTGGATTTGCTGTTACGCCAGGAAATTCTTATACTGTTACAGTCGGTGCAGGCGGCACGGCTGGTGCATATCAAGCACGTGGTGGTAATGGTGGTGATTCTGTTTTTAGTACAATAACTTCTACTGGTGGCGGAGGCGGTGGTTCTGGAGATGCTGGATCATCGCAAAGAACAGGTGCCAATGGCGGATCAGGTGGAGGGGGACAAGGTGATGCAAATCCTGCTGCAGCAGGTGGTTTGGGGAATACACCAAGTACATCTCCATCACAAGGAAACAATGGTGGAAATGGTATAGGTGCAGTTGCACCTAATTATGGTTCAGGTGGAGGTGGTGGTTCTGGTGGTGCAGGCGCAAATGGAAGCGGAACAAGTGGTGGTAATGGTGGTGCTGCTACAACATCAACAATTTCTGGAACATCAACTTATTATGCTGGTGGTGGCGGAGGAGGATGCTATGATGCAGGTGGTGTTGGATTAGGTGGCGGAACTGCAACTGCTGCAAATAAAGGTGGTGCCACTGACGGAACAAATTCAAACAGTGCTGCTTCAGATGCTACTGCTGCTACTGGTGGCGGTGGCGGTGGCGGTGGTAGAACTGTTGGTGCATCAACACCAAGCAATGGATCAAAAGGTGGTTCTGGCATCGTTATTCTCAAATATACAAAAACAGTCACATCAGGTAATGCAGCAAACACCTGGATATTCCGATCATCTGCAACTTGGACAGCACCAACTGGAGTTTCCAATGTTGACTACTTGATTGTTGGTGGTGGTGCTGGTGGTGCTGTCTATGGAGCTGGTGGTGCTGGCGGATTCCGAACAGGAACTGGTTACGCAGTTACTGCTGGCAATACTTACACTGTTACAGTCGGTGCTGGGGGTGCTGCTGGTGATCTTCCGAGTAGAGGAGCCAATGGGTCATCGACTTTATTTGCAAATACAGCAAACACATCAGCAAATATAACTTCTGCAGGTGGTGGCGGAGGTGGTTGTAACTCTGGAACTCAAACAGGATTAAGTGGAGGTTCTGGTGGTGGCGGTGGCGGCGGCACATCACCAGCTGGTCCAGGAGGATTAGGGAATACTCCAGCAACTTCACCATCACAAGGAAATAATGGCGGAACTGGTGGTGTAAGTCCTGGCAATTCAGGTGGCGGTGGCGGTGGTGCTGGGAATGTTGGAGTCAATGCATCTCCAAATACTGGTGGAAATGGCGGCATAGGTTTAGCATCAACTTTATCTGGAACATCTGCATCATATGCAGGCGGTGGCGGCGGTGGTACCAATAACGGAAGCCCTGCAACTGCTGGAACTGGTGGAGCT
>RGWK01000042.1 GCA_010029775.1 Gammaproteobacteria bacterium | reverse complement strand
AGATGACGACGTCGCGGCGGTATTCGCCGAAGATGAGAAAAAATCCTTGCTGCGCTTTATCACCTGCGGCTCGGTGGATGATGGCAAGTCCACCCTCATCGGTCGGCTCCTGTACGAATCGAAGACAATCTTCGAGGATCACTGGCGATCCTTGGAGCGTGATTCGGCCCGGGTCGGCACGCGGGCAGGTCAGATCGACTTCGCGTTGCTCGTCGACGGACTGGCGGCCGAACGGGAGCAGGGCATTACGATCGATGTCGCCTACCGATTTTTTTCGACCCGTCGCCGCAAGTTCATCGTGGCCGACACGCCAGGTCATGAGCAGTACACGCGCAACATGGTTACGGGGGCTTCCGGCGCTGATCTTGCCGTGGTGCTGATCGATGCGCGCAAGGGCGTGCTCGTCCAGACGCGTCGTCACAGCTTTCTGGTGTCGCTGCTCGGCATTCGTCATGTGGTGCTGGCGGTCAACAAAATGGATCTCGTCGGCTTTGACGAGCAGCGCTTCAATGCGATCGTGCAGGAGTATCAGGCATTCGCTACGCGGATCGGTCTTGGTGATGTCGCTGCCATACCGCTGGTGGCGGTCGATGGCGACAACATCGTCGAGTCGGGAACGCGCATGCCCTGGTATCGCGGACCCACCTTGCTCCAGTACCTCGAACAAATTGACGTCGAGTCGCAGATCAGCCACGGGCCGCTGCGCTTGCCTGTGCAATGGGTCAATCGGCCGAGTGCGGAGTTTCGCGGTTTTGCGGGTTCCATCGCAGCCGGTGTCGCGCGTGTCGGCGCTCCGGTGCGGGTTTTGCCATCGGGCCGCACCAGTCGCATTGCCCGTATTGTCACGGCGGACGGTGATCTGCAGGAGGCCGCTGCCGGACGCGCGGTCACTGTCACGCTGGAGGACGAGGTCGACGTTAGTCGCGGCGATGTGATCGCGGCCGCCGATGCCGCGCCCGAGTCTGCCACTCAGTTTCAGGCCACGATCATCTGGATGCACGAGGAGCCGCTGCTGCCAGCGCGCTCGTATCTGCTGAAGATCGGCGGTGTTACGGCGAATGCCACCGTCATGCCGATTCGGCACCGTATCAACGTCAACACGCTGGAAAAGCTGGCCGCGGAGACACTGGAACTCAACGATATCGGCGTCTGCGAACTGCAGGTCGATCGTCCGGTGGTGTTCGAGCCGTATGCCGACAGCCGTACCCTAGGTGGTTTCATTCTCATCGACCGCATGACGTTCAACACGGTCGGGGCGGGGTTGCTGTCATTTGCGCTGCGTCGTTCGCGCAACCTGCATTGGCAGGCGCTGGATGTGTCCCGGGCGCTGCGCGCCGAATTGAAGGGACAGCGACCGGCCGTGTTATGGCTTACGGGCCTGAGCGGCGCGGGCAAAAGCACGATCGCCAATTTGGTGGAGAAGCGGCTCGCGGCCGAGGGGCGTCACACCTATTTGCTCGATGGCGACAATGTCAGGCATGGCCTCAACAAGGATCTGGGCTTCACCGAGCAGGATCGCGTCGAGAACATTCGTCGGGTGAGCGAGGTCGCAAGACTCATGACCGACGCCGGCTTGATCGTGCTCGTCTCGTTCATCTCGCCGTTTCGCGCTGAACGCCGCGCGGCGCGTGCGTTGTTTGCCGAGGGCGAGTTTCTCGAAGTCTTCATCGACACTTCACTTGCCGAGGCCGAGCGGCGCGACGTCAAGGGCTTGTACGGCAAGGCGCGGCGCGGCGAGTTGAAAAACTTCACCGGCATCGATTCGCCGTACGAAGCGCCGGAGAATCCGGAGCTGCGCATCGACACTCAGCAGGTGTCGGCCGCAGACGCCGCCGATCTGATCGTCGAAGAGATGCGTCGAAGGGGTCTGCTCAGCGCCCCGTAAAGTCCGAGGTCGCGCACAGGGGGCTCAGATACTGTATAAATAAACAGTATGCCGCCTCCTGCCTATGCCGAGTTGCACTGCCTCAGCAGCTTCAGTTTCCTGCGCGGTGCTTCGCAACCTCAAGAACTCGCCGAGCGCGCCGAGGCGCTCGGTTACACCGCCTTGGCGCTGACCGACGAGTGCTCCGTGGCTGGGGTGGTGCGCGCCCATACCGCACTTAAGGGACGCAGCACGCGTCTCATCGTCGGCAGCGAGTTTCATCTCGACTGCGGTCTGCCACTCGTCATTTTGGCGACGGACCGCCGGGGCTACGGCCAACTGTGCCGTCTCATCACCCGGGGCCGGCGCGCTGCAGCGAAGGGCAGTTACCGGCTGACACGCGCCGATGTGCTCGAGCTCATCCCGCCCGCACACTGCCTCGTGCTGTGGTCGCCTCGTCCGGCGCAAGTGCGCCAGATCACCACTGCCCGCGCGGATGCCGAGTGGTTACAGCGGCATTTCGCGGGTTCGGCCTGGATCGCCGTCGAGTTGTTGCGCGATGGCACGGAGCGTGCGCACCTTGCGCTGCTGCAGTCGATCGGTGCGGATGGTGCTCTGCCATTGGTGGCCGCCGGCGGAGTGTGCATGCACGTGCGGGCGCGCCGCCGACTGCACGATGCGCTGACGGCGATTCGCCTGAACACCACTCTCGATGAGGCCGGGTTCGGGCTGCTGCCCTGCGGTGAGCGTCATCTGCGCGAGCGCGAGCGATTGGCACGTCTGTACCCGCCGGCCTTGCTCGCTGAGACGCTGGCTGTCGCCTCGCGCTGCAGTTTCTCGCTCGATGAGTTGCGTTACGAGTATCCACGCGAGCTCGTACCTGCCGGTCGTACTGCCAGCGAGTGGCTGCGTGAGCTTGTCGAGCAGGGTGCGGCGCGGCGCTGGGGTGGTCCGCCGCCGCCGAGTCATGGGCCGGCAGCTGCGACCTCTGCGGCGCGCGATGTCATGCCGCCCTACGTGCGCACGCTGGTCGAGCATGAGCTCGCCTTGATCGCTGAACTCAGCTACGAGCCGTATTTTCTGACCGTACACGATCTCGTTGCGTATGCACGCACGCGCGGCATCCTGTGCCAGGGTCGCGGATCAGCGGCCAATTCCGCGGTTTGCTACTGCCTCGGTATTACCGAGGTCGACCCCTCGCGCATGTCGATGCTGTTCGAACGCTTCATTTCCCGCGAGCGCAATGAGCCGCCCGATATCGACGTGGATTTCGAGCACGAGCGGCGCGAGGAGGTCATCCAGTACATCTACACGAAGTACGGGCGTGATCGCGCAGCGCTCGCGGCCACGGTCATCACCTACCGTTCACGCAGCGCCTTGCGTGATCTCGGCAAGGTGCTCGGGTTCACTGCTGCGCAACTTGACCTGCTGGCGAAATCGGCCGATGAGTCCGTCGCCACCACGCCCGAGTTGGCCGACCGCATTGCCGTGCTGCGCGAATTGACCGAGCAGTTGCGTGGATTCCCGCGGCACCTCTCGCAGCATGTGGGCGGCTTTGTGATCGCGCGCGACTCGCTCGAGGAACTCGTGCCCGTGGAGAACGCCGGCATGACCGGGCGTACCGTCATCCAGTGGGACAAGGACGATCTCGATGCGTTGGGTCTGCTTAAGGTCGACGTGCTGGCACTTGGCATGCTGACGGCGATCCGCCGCGCACTCGTACTGGTGTCGCAGTGGCGCGCACGTCAGGGTGCTGCACCGCTCGCGCTCGAACAGGTGCCGCCTGAGGACCCGCGGGTGTACGACATGCTGTGTGCGGCCGATTCGGTCGGCGTCTTCCAGATCGAGTCGCGCGCCCAGATGGCGATGTTGCCGCGCTTGCGGCCGCGCAATTTCTACGATCTCGTCGTCGAGGTCGCGATCGTACGTCCGGGGCCGATTCAAGGCGATATGGTGCATCCGTATCTGCGACGCCGAAATGGCGAGGAGCCGGTGAGCTATCCGAGCGAAGCGGTGAAAAGCGTGTTGCAGCGCACCCTCGGCGTGCCGATCTTCCAGGAACAGGTGATGCAACTGGCTATTGTCGCTGCCGGCTTCTCGCCCGGCGAGGCCGATCAACTGCGCCGTGCCATGGCGGCCTGGAAACGTCACGGCGGTCTCGGGCATTTCGGCGAGCGGCTCATTCGCGGCATGCGCGAGCGCGGCTACAGCGAGGTGTTCGCGCAGCGCATCTTCGAGCAGATCAAGGGATTCGGCGAATATGGTTTTCCCGAGTCGCACGCTGCCAGTTTTGCGCTGCTCGTCTACGTGTCAGCTTGGCTGAAGTGCCACGAGCCTGCGGCATTCACCGCTGCGCTGCTCAATAGTCAGCCCATGGGCTTTTACGGTCCTTCACAGCTCGTGCGCGATGCGCGGGCGCACGGTGTGACAGTGCGCGCCGTCGACGTGCTGTGCAGCGACTACGATTGCACGCTCGAAGCCGACGGCACGAGTGCGCGGCCGGCGCTGCGTCTCGGTTTACGACTCGTGCGCGGTTTCGGCGCAGCCGCTGCCGAGCGGCTGATGCAGGCGCGCGCGGTGCGTGAGTTCGGCAGCTTGCAGGATCTTGCCGCGCGTGCCGAACTCGATCGCGGACAGCTCGAAGCGCTGGCGGCCGCAGGCGCCTGCGCCACGCTCACGGGCAATCGTCATCAGGCGTTTTGGGCGGTGGCAGGTACGGAAGTTGAACTGCCGCTTGCACCGACGGCCGAGGAGATCGCCTTGCCGATGCTCACGCAGCCCACCGAAGGCGAGGATCTCGTTGCCGACTATCGGCACCTCGGCCTGACGCTCGGTCGCCATCCACTCGCGTTGCTGCGAACGTTTTTTGCATCACGCCGCGTGCTGCGGGCGAGCGAGCTGCTCACCCAGGCGAGCGGCACGCGCGTGCGCGTGGCGGGGCTCGTGACCACGCGCCAGCGGCCGGGTACGGCGAGCGGCGTTACTTTCGTCACCCTGGAGGACGACACCGGCAACGTCAATCTCATCGTCTGGAAGCAGGTGGGCGAGGCCTACCAGCGAGCGCTGTTCGATGCGCGTTTGCTTGAGGCCGAGGGACGGCTACAGCGGCAGCAGACGGTGACGCATGTCATCGTCGAGCGGCTGGTCGACCGTAGCCGACAGCTCGGTCGTCTGCTGACGCGCTCGCGGGACTTTCGTTAGCGCTCGCGCCGCGAAGATTTCGGTTTGTCGTCGTCGATTCCGATGTCGTAGTCATCGAAATCGCTGACGAGCTCGGCGGTGCGCTTGTCTTCGCGCAGCCGCTCGAGGCGTCGCCACGCCGGATCGCCACCCTTAGGGCCTCCGCCGCGCCGCCGCGCCCGATCGATATCCCGCATGGCCCGATCGACGTCCTCGCCCGAATCGAGGTCGTCGTCCTCTTCGTAATCGTCTTGTTCCGGTCTCTCGCTCATGGCCCGAATGCCAGACAACCCCCAACGCCGCGAATTTATTTCGCCGCGCGTCGTCTTGCAACGGGCAAATGCGTCTCAGCGCACCAGAGTGTTCATTTCGAAGATCGGCATGAGCATCGCGAAGACGATGGCGGTGACGAACACCCCCATAGCGACGATCAGCATCGGCCCGAGTAGACCAACGAGTGCCGTGAGCAGGCCGTCGAGTTCGCGTTCCTGGTTGCTCGCAGCCCGCTCGAGCATCTCCTCGAGCTTGCCGCTCGACTCTCCGCTCGAGATCAGATGCACCGTCATGGGCGGGAAGAGGCTGCCCGCAGCCAGCGATTTGCCTATAGGGGCGCCCTCGCGCACCCGCTCGGCGGCGCGTTCGACTGCATCGCGCATCGGCAGGTTGCCGATCACCGCCCCGGCGATGCGCAAGGCTTCAAGCACCGGCACGGCGCTGCCGGTCAGGATGCTGAAGGTGCGGGTGAAACGGGCGGTATTAAAACCACGCACGAGACGCCCAATGAGCGGCAGACGCAGCAGCAGGGCATCCACCTTACGGCGCGCGGCCGGGTCGCGCACCCAGCGCAGGAAAACGAGAGTGGCGACGCAGAGCGCGGCCAGAATCCAAGGCCCAAAGGTTGCAAGAAACTCGCTCGTGGCGAGCAGCGCACGTGTCATCCACGGCAGTGCATTGCGACCCGACTCGAAGACCTCCACCACCTTGGGCACAACGTAGGTGAGCAGGCCCGCAATGATTACGATGCACATGACCGTCAGCACGATCGGGTAGAGCATCGCGCCGAGCACGCGCTGTCGCAGTTGATCGCGGTTCTCGGTGTAGTCGGCGAGACGCTCGAGCACGGTATCGAGGCGCCCGGACTGTTCGCCGGCGGCCACCGTGGCGCGGTAGATTTCCGGAAACACCTTGGGGAATTCGCCCAGTGCATGGGCGAGCGTGTGACCCTCGATGACGCGCGAGCGCACCGCCGCCAGAACTTTTTGGACCGCCGGGCGTTCCGACTGCTCGGCGACGGCCCGCAGGGATTCCTCGAGCGGTACCGCCGCACGAACGAGCGTGGCCAACTGCCGCGTCAGCAAAGCGACATCGGCGGCCTTGATGCCCGCACGCCAGGTCAACCGGGGTGCCGAGCCGGTGGCCCCTGCGCTGCCCTCGCGTCGATCACCGCTGACCGGCAGTACCTGCAGCGGCAGCCACTGTTTCTCGCGCAGCACCTGCCGGACCTGCCGAGGGCTGTCGCCTTCCAGCACGCCGCGTTGTTCGCGGCCCGCGGCATCCAGGGCGGTGTATTCGTAGGCGGCCACCTCAATCCTCGCGGGTGACGCGCAGCACTTCCTCGAGCGTGGTTTCCCCCCGCAGCACGCGGGCGAGCCCATCCTCGCGGATCGAGGGCGTCGTCTGCCGTGCATGACGCTCAAGCTCGCTCTCGGCGGCGCCATCGTGAATCATCGTGCGCAGGGCATCGTCCACCACCACGAGTTCATAGATGCCAGTGCGACCGCGATAGGCGGCGCCGTCACGCCCCGGTCGGTACAAGGTCGGTGCAGGGGTCTCGGCCGGAAGGTTCAGCTGTCGGCACTCGAGCGGGCTTGCGCTGTAGGCCTCGCGTTGCTGCGGATCGAGTGTCCGCACGAGACGTTGCGCTACGATGCCGATGAGGCTAGAGGCCAGCAGAAACGGTTCGATCCCCATGTCACGCAGGCGGGTGATGGCGCCGACTGCGGTGTTCGTATGTAGCGTTGAGAGCACGAGATGTCCGGTGAGCGAGGCCTGCACAGCGATCTGCGCGGTCTCGAGATCGCGGATTTCACCCACCATCACGATGTCGGGGTCTTGTCGCAGGATGGCGCGCAGGCCGCGGGCAAAACTCATGTCCACTTTGGTGTTGACCTGAGTCTGACCGATACCATCGATGTAGTACTCGATCGGATCTTCCACCGTCATGATGTTGCGCGTCGCGTCGTTGAGGCGCGTCAGTGCAGCGTATAGCGAGGTCGTCTTGCCGGAGCCCGTGGGTCCGGTGACCAGCAGGATGCCGTTGGGCTTGTGAATGAGGCCATCGAGCAGCGAGGCGATTTGCGGCTCCATGCCAAGCTGGCCGAGATCGAGTCGACCGGCTTGTTTGTCGAGGAGCCGCAGCACCACGCGCTCGCCATGACCGGCGGGAATGGTCGAGACGCGCACATCCACGGGGCGTCCTGCCACGCGCAGGCTGATGCGGCCATCCTGCGGCAGACGCTTCTCGGCGATATCCAGTTTCGACATCACCTTGATGCGCGACACCACGGCCGGTGCCACGGCACGCCGCGTCTGCAGCACCTCGCGCAACACGCCATCCACCCGCAGGCGAACCACAAGGCGATTTTCGAAAGGCTCGATGTGGATGTCCGAGGCGTTGTCCTTGATCGCTTGGGTGAGCAGCGCGTTGATCAGCCGAATGATGGGCGCATCGTCTTCGCTGTCGAGAAGGTCCGCCTGCTCGGGCAAGTCCTGCGCCAGGAAAGCCAGATCCGTGGTCTCTTCGAGGCCGCCCGCGGCAGTGCGGGCATCGGTGCCGGCTTCGTACGCCTCGCGGAGCAACTGATCGAAGCGCTCAGTGGTTACTTTTTCGAGCGCCAACGGTTGGCCGAGGTGCCGTCGTGCCTCGGCAAGACTCAGCGCCGATACGTCTGGACGCACCGTTAATTGCGCGAGCCCCTCGCTGATGCCCCGCAGCAAGATGCCATGCCGACGCGCGAAGGCGAGCGGCCATGGTGGTGGTTGCGCTGTGCGCGTCGTGCTGGTCAATTCCAAAGGCAGCACCGTCGTATTCACGGCGTAGGTGTGTTGGCAGGGGGCGTAGTGCCGGGTTCCAGTGGCGCCGGCACTGTCTTTGTTTCTGCAGGCGTCTCCGGTGCAGGCAACGGCGGCAACTCGGCGATCTTTTCGCCTGGCAGCAGCGGCAGTACATCGCCACGTTCGCCGAGGCGCCGCTGCTCGTTGCGTATGTAGTTGTACTTCTGGTTGGTCTCGATCATGGTGTCGTTGCCATCGCGCAGGATGCGGGGCTGAATGAAGACCATCAGATTCGTCTTTGTTTTCTTTGCGCTGCGCGTCTTGAAGGCTTCACCGAGAAACGGTATCCGCCCTAGGAAGGGCACGCGCTGTTCGCCGCCCGTCTGCGAATCCTGGATGAGGCCCCCAAGGACCACCGTGCCGCCATCCTCGATCAGCACGTTGGTGCTGATGGTGCGCTTGTTGGTGACCAAATCGACCGCGCCGCTGCTGGTGGCTGCGATGCTGGAACTTTCCTGCTCGATTTTCAGCATCACCGCATCGCCTTCATTGATCTGCGGCGTGATCTTGAGGATGGTGCCCACCTCCTGACGCTGAATCGTCTGGAAGGGGTTGAGCTGGTTGCCGGTATTGCCGCCTCCGGTGCTTGTGTATTGGCCGGTGACGAACGGCACTTCCTGTGCGACTTTGATCTCCGCCTCTTGATTGTCCATGGTGACGATCGAGGGCGTTGCGATGATGTTGGTGGTCGAATCGCCGCGCAGGGCACGAATGATGGCAGCGAAGTCCACGCCGCCTGAGCCGAGTCGACCGACTCCGAGTGTCGAGCCGCGCGGTACCGTTGTCAGCGTTTTCGGGTCGCTCGCGGCGCGCGCGAGATCGATAATGCTGACCCCGCCCACCGGTTCGATGAAACCGCCAACGGCATTTCGGCTGTTGGATCCGTCAACGAGCCAGTTGACGCCGAGTTCTGCCGACTTGTCGGCAGATACCTCGACAATGATCGCCTCGACGATGACCTGCGCGCGACGGATGTCGAGCTTGTCGACAATCGACATGATCGAGGCCATCTGTTTGGCTGGTGCCGTCACCACGAGTGAGTTGGTTTCGGGCTCGGCCCAAATGGTGGTGTTGCGCTCGCCGCTGACCGCGGCGCCCGCTGCACCTGCGGCGGCCGGTGTGGCGCTGCCTTGGATCTGCTCCTTGAGTTTGGTGGCGATTTTTTCGGCATCGGCGTAGCGCAGGTAGCGCACGCGAGTGTCGCCGCCTCCCGCAAGCGGGGTGTCGAGATACGCAATCAGCGTGCGTGCGCGCAGCCGCTGGGTTTTCTCGCCGGCGAGCAGGATGCTGTTGGAGCGCTCGTCTGCCACCACGCGCAGCGGCGCCATGCCGCCTTCGGCCGATTGCGTCTGTGCCGGATTGAGCAGGTTCATGGTGCGAACGACCTCTGCGGCCGAGACGTTCTGCATGGCCACGACCTCGATGTCCGCGTCACTCGATTGGTCGATGCGCCGGATGATGCGCAACATGCGATTTACGTTGTTGGCGCGGTCGGAGAGGATCAGCATGTTCGACGCGGGATAGGCCGCAAGATGTGCGTTCTGCGGCATCAACGGACGCAAGATCGCCACGAGTTGGGCAGCACTTACGTTGGTGACACTGACCACCTGAGTGACAAGTTCGTCGGAGGTGGCGCTGACTCGGCCGGGCAGGTCGCTCCCCGGCATGGTGCGCATATTGGCATCCGGAATGATCTTCAACATCTTGCCCGAGGGTACGGCGGCGAAGCCGTGCACCTGCAGCAACGCGAGGAATGCCTCATAGAATTCGGCGGGCGTCATTGAGGTCTGCGAGAGCATCGTCACCTGCGCGCGGACGCGCGGGTCAATGATGACGTTCTTGCCGGTTGCGGCGGCCACAGCTTCAATGACCTGGGTGATGTCTGCATCCTTGAAGTTCGGCGTGATGCGCTGGCCCGGGGCGGGTTGCTGCGCCGAGGCAGCAGCTGCGGCGGTAAGCAGAGCAGCAATCAGTACATATCGGATGCGCATCGTTGGATCCAGTCGAGTTAGGCGAGGTTTGACGCTGACAGGGGTTTACAGGTTTTGCAAATGATCACTGTGCATTGCCTTCTACGTTTTGCGCCGGGCTCGGCGGTGGCTGCGAGGGTGCTGGAGGTGTGAGGCCTGCGACGTTCAGCATCACATTTTCCTCCTTGCCGTTGCGCTCGACGGTAAGTTTGGATTGCGGCGAGCCGCTCAGCGTGCGCATGAACTGCTCGCTGTTGGCCTGATCGGTCAGCGGCGTATCGTTGATCGCGAGCACAAGGTCGCCGGGACGCAAGCCGATGGCCGTGAACTGGGCGGCATCGTTACCCGGGTAGACACGAACACCACCGGGCTTGCCCGCCCGGATGACCGTCTGCCAGCGAATCACGTTGGTAATGGCCGACAACGCCGCATCGTTGGCTGCCGGCGCGCTGGCGGCCGCCGGGATGCCAAACGCGGCGGTCGCTTGGGCGGGCAGTCGCAAACTCTCGAGCGTGCCGTCGCGATCAAGGATGACCCGATCTGGATACACCGAATGCAGGCGGGCACCCGCCGGCAGGCTGGCACCGACCCCGTAGAGTTTTGCCGCCGCGGTGGTTTCGCCGATGATGGCCTTGCCTTCGCTCGGCGTGCGGGCGGCGATGACTCCCGCCAGTACGAGGTTAAGTGAGGTCGGTGGCGCGTCCAGCGGGTCGGTGGCCGCCGGGGCCTCTGGCGCACCGAAGAGTTCGGCTGCCATGATCTCGGCCAGTTGCGGCAGCGGTCTCGCCGCGGGTGCGGCAGGGGCTGATGCGGGTTCTACCGGGGCCAACTTCGGGTCGAGCACGCCGAATTGCACCGCAAGCGCCCAGGCGAGTTGAAGCCCGAGCGCGACGGCCAGCACTCCTGTGACCAAAATCGGGGCATCCCACCTGACACGCATGGTGCGAATCATACCTAGCCGCCTGCCGGCCTACACTTGAGTTCGGTCATCCGCACCCCTATAACGATCCCATGTCCGCCGAAGAGTCACGCCCCGGTCTCGACGCGACGGTTGCCGAGGCTACTCCCGAGGTCAAGCAGCCGCCGCTGTTCCAAGTCATTTTATTGAACGATGATTACACCCCGATGGAGTTCGTGGTTGATGTGCTGGAGCGGTTTTTCGGCATGGGCCGAACCCAGGCCACGCAAGTGATGCTCGAGGTCCACATGCGCGGCAAGGGAGTCTGCGGCGTGTTCACCCACGAGATCGCCGAGACCAAGGTCGCTTTGGTGACCCGGTACGCGCGTGACCACCAGCATCCGCTGATGTGTACGCTCGAGGAAGCCTGACGCAATGGAGTGCCGCTGACATGCTGTCGAACGAACTGGAAACTTGCCTCAATTCGGCTTTTCAGGTGGCCCGCGACGGCCGTCATGAATTTCTGACCGTCGAGCATCTGCTGCTGTCGATTCTCGATACACCGCGGGTCAAAGAGATTCTGCAGGCCTGTGGCGGCGATGCGGCGAGGCTCTCGGTGGAACTGCGCGAGCACATCGAGCAGACCACGCCCCGCGTGCCCGAGGGCGAGGAGCGGGAAGTGCAGCCCACCTTGGGGTTCCAGCGGGTGCTGCAACGGGCGGTGTTCCACGTGCAGTCGAGCGGGCGCAAGGAAGTCGGCGTCGCCAACGTGTTCGTGGCGATCTTCGGCGAGAAGCAGAGTCATGCGGTGTTCCTGCTCGGCCGGCAGGACGTCTCGCGGCTCGATGTGGTCAATTACATCTCGCACGGCATGTCCAAACTCGCCGACGAGCGCGCGAGCGAAGCCAAGGATGAGGCAACGCCCGCCGCGGCCGGCGCTGCCGCGGAAGCTGACAGCGGTGCACTCGAAAAGTACGCGAGCAACCTCAACAAGCTCGCTGTCGAGGGCAAGATCGATCCGTTGATCGGGCGGCAGATGGAAGTCGAGCGCACCATCGAGATCCTGTGCCGTCGGCGCAAGAACAACCCGCTGTACGTGGGTGAGGCGGGCGTCGGCAAGACGGCGATCGCTGAAGGGCTCGCGCGGCGCATCGTCGAGGGCCAGGTTCCCGAGGTGCTCGCCGATTGCACGATCTACTCGCTCGACATGGGCTCGCTGATCGCGGGCACGAAGTATCGCGGCGATTTCGAAAAGCGCTTGAAGGCGGTGCTCGCGGAGTTGCGCAAGCAGCCAGGGGCGGTGCTCTTCATCGACGAGATCCACACCGTCATCGGTGCAGGTGCAGCCTCGGGCGGTGTTATGGATGCCTCGAACCTTATCAAGCCCGTGCTCACCAATGGCGAGTTGCGCTGCATCGGTTCGACCACCTATCAGGAATATCGCGGTATCTTCGAGAAGGATCACGCGCTTGCCCGGCGCTTCCAGAAGATCGACGTGGTCGAGCCCACGGTGCCGGAGACCATCGAGATCCTCAAGGGCCTCCGCAGTCGGTTCGAGGAGCATCACGGGGTCACGTATACCGACGCGGCGCTGAAGGCGGCCGCGGAGCTTTCGGCGCGACACATCAACGAGCGGCATCTGCCGGATAAGGCGATCGATGTGGTCGATGAGGCCGGTGCCAGGCTGCGTCTGAAACCTGCGGCTGAGCGCGAGACGGTGGTCGATGTGCATCACATCGAGGAAGTGGTGGCGCGGATTGCGCGCATTCCGCCGAAGACCGTCTCGAGCAACGACAAGGAAGTGCTGCGCAATCTCGA
>RGWK01000410.1 GCA_010029775.1 Gammaproteobacteria bacterium | reverse complement strand
GCTTCTTCATCGCCACGGCGTTCTCATGCGAGTCGAACGGCACCTCGTTCACCGGCAGGATTCGCATGTTCATCCCGCCCGCCGCCGTGCCGCACATGGTCGACAGCGACGCCTCCCCCGTCGAGATGAGGATAGACGACCACCGCGCCGACTCTTGCTTCCCCGTGATCCCGCCGCGCCCCTTTCCCTTGCCGTCGCCCCAACTGTAAACCGTGTCGCTGATCTCCCCGCGCCGCGCCTCCGGCATCCGCATCGTGTCGTCCATGCACATGGGCAGGCTGTACAGAAACGCCGCCGTCCGCTCCGTCGAGGTCTGCGTATCCGACCATCCCGGCGTGTACGCGCTCTTGTGGCCGGGGCGCCCCCACGCCGACGCGGCCCAGTAGAGCGCGCTCGTCTTGCCCTTCGATGTCTCGATGTGCATGTCCAGCACGAAGGGATCGGCGTCGAGGATGTCGATCATGCAGGAGGCGACCGAAGCCGCCAGCGCGAGCGCGGGGACGGGGAGGTGTGCGACCTTGCGCGCCATCGCCAGCCACCCATCCCAGGTTCCGGCGGGGCGCAGCGCGTCGGCCAGCCCGACGAAGCCCTTATCGGCGTAGAGCTGATACGGCCCGGTCGCCGTCTGAAAGACCAGCCCTTCGCTCGTCTCGATCCAGCCGACGCGCCGGATCAGGGGGCGGCTCGGGACGTTGGCCGCGTTGTGCTTCTCGCTGATCTCCAGCCACTCAACCGCCCGCTTCGCGTTGGCGCTGCTGACCGGCGCGCCTGCCCCCGACAGCTCTTGCAGCCGGTTCGCCACCATCAGCACCTCGCGCCCAACCGTCTCCGAACCACCCGGCCAGCACAGTTGGCTCAGCACCGTCTTACGCGCCAACAGATCGGATGTGTGTTCCTTCACCTCATGCCACGTCGCGCCGATCCAGATCGGGGTGTCGAGAACCTTCTTCCAGGTCAGATCCAGGGAGATGGGGTCTTTGACCAGCCGCCAGATCCCCGACGCCGCGCACCGCCAGCCACCCGGATCTGACCAGCCCTCTGGCAGCCCGTCAGGCCGATCCGTCCCCGGCCCGTCGCCGCTGTGGTCGTTGTCGCCCTCGTCATCGTCGCTGACGACATGCAGTGCCGGACGCGACTTCTCCGGCTTGGGCCGCGCCGCGAGGATCGCCCGCCAGCCGCGCACGCTGGCGATTGCGCTCAGCAGCGCCGCCTCCTCGACGCCGCCGCGCAGCTCGACGCGGTAGAGACGACCGATCAGCTCGGTCTTGTCCTCTCCGGCCTTGATCCCGTCGAGGATGGACTTCAACTCCGCCACAGCGTTCGGGGCGGCGTTCACTTTGCACCCCCGGCCCGCTCCGCCTTCATCGCGTCCAGACCGCGCCGCAGCGCGACCCGGATCACGTCCATCGGCCCCCGCACCATCGGCCCATAGACCGGATCGCGGCGCATCTCCTCCGCGATCTCACCGGCCTCCTCGTACATCTTCGCGGGAATGCGCTGAATCTTGCCGTTCATCTTCACCTCCTGAACGGCAAGTATCCCGCGCTGTATACACTGTCAACAGGAAGTAGCGAGCTTCGCCCCCCACTCATGCGAGGATGTGCGCGAAGCGGCCCCCGAATCCGTCATACCCGTGTGGCCTGGGAGAAGGTGCCAGCCCTCGCGATCGGTTCGCAGCCCTGACGCATTTAGTACCCTGTCGCCGCATTCCTTTGCGAACTTCCAGTCCTTATGCCAATCGTATACCGGGTGGTTGGACAGCGCCTCAAACAGTTCGCTTGCCAGCACAACCCGGTCAA
>RGWK01000409.1 GCA_010029775.1 Gammaproteobacteria bacterium | reverse complement strand
CAGCAGTGGTTGCAGTTCGGTCAGCACGTCTGCGGCCACGCGCGACATCTCGGCAGGACCGCCCAGGGCAGCCAACTGAGTCATCGCGAGCCCCTCATAGCCGCAGGGGTTAATACGCGCGAACGGTTCCAGATCCATGGCCACGTTCAACGCCACGCCATGATAACTCGCTCCGCGCCTCACCCGTATGCCGACACTCGCCAACTTGGCTCCCGAAACATAGACCCCCGGTGCCTTCGGCCGCGTGGCGGCCGATATTCCGTAACGCGCGACACAGCGAATGACCGATTGCTCAAGCGCGGTCACGAGATCACGTACGCCGAGTCCCGCACGGCGCAGATCGATGAGCGGATAGACCACGAGCTGACCGGGGCCGTGATAGGTGACCTGTCCGCCGCGATCGACGCGCACGACGGGAATGTCACCGGCGGCAAGCACGTGCGAGGGGTCCGCGTTCATGCCGAGCGTGAACACCGGCTCGTGTTCGAGCACCCAGATTTCATCGGCTGTCTGCGCATCGCGCAGGTCGGTGAAGCGCTGCATCGCCTGCCACGTCGGCAGGTAAGCGACGCGGCCGAGTTCAACGACGCGGGCTGGCGAGTTCGCTGAGGGCTGCATTATCGAGGCCGGCATTGTTGCCGGCGAGCGCCTGCTCGGCCCGATAACTCGAGCGCACGAGCGGACCGGATACGCACTCGCGAAAGCCGCGCTCGAGCGCCCAGTAATACTGCCCAAGTGTGAGCAGGTCCACCTCGTGTGCACGCAGATCGTCCATCGTCTGCGCGATCTCCTCATCCGTCTCACCGAGGCCGAGCATCAGACTCGACTTGGTCAGAACGTCGGAGCGATGCTGCTTGGCATGACGCAGCACGCTCAAGGTACGCGCATAGCCCGCGCGGGCGTCGCGCACGGGATGCGTCAGCCGCTCGACGGTTTCGACGTTCTGCGCAAACACCTCGAGGCCCGAGTCGACCACGGTTTCGACATCCCGCATCACACCTTGAAAATCGGGCGTTAGTGCCTCGACAGCTGTGGCGGGCGAGCGCGCCTTGATGGCGCGCACTGCCGCCGCGAAATGGGCCGCTCCGCCATCGGGCAAATCGTCCCGGTTGACCGAGGTCAGCACCACGTAGCGCAGGCGCATGAGCTCGACCGTCTTGGCCGTGTTCTCCGGCTCCTCAGCATCGAGCCAACCGCGCGGATTACCCGTGTCCACCGCGCAGAAACGGCAGGCACGCGTGCAGACCTCGCCCATCAGCATGATCGTGGCCGTGCCGGCATTCCAGCACTCGCCGATATTCGGACACTTGGCTTCTTCACAAACCGTAGCGAGACGATGCTCGCGCACCGTGCGTCGCACGGTTTCGTAACCCGGACCCACGGCGAGCGGTGCCTTGAGCCAGCGCGGCTTGCCACCCGGCACACGCGCAGCACCTTGCGCGGTGGCCTTGATGCCATCGCGAATCGCGCTGAATCCGTGCGCGGTGATGTACTTCTCGCCGCTGCGAGTGGGGCCGTCCGTGCTCATGACGTCAAAGTGTACGCCGATGAGCTCGCTCAGCCCACAGCGCCGGCGGCGAGGCGCTCGTCGAGATCGCGCAGCCGCTCCGGCGTGCCGATGTCGAACCATAGCCCCTGGTACAAGCGACCACGAAGCCGCTGCGCGGCAGCAGCCCGTTGCAGCAACGGCAGTAGTGGGAAGCGACCCTCCTCGTAGCCGGCGAAAAACTCGGGGCGATACACGCCTATCCCCGCAAAGGTGTAGCGCGGCGGTGCCTCGGCTGCGGCCAAGCGCGCAG
>RGWK01000408.1 GCA_010029775.1 Gammaproteobacteria bacterium | reverse complement strand
TGCGGGCTTTCTTTGTTGAGCAACGCGTAGGTGCGCTCCGGATTGGCACTGGAGGGGAACTTCCAGGCATCCGGGTAACGCGGCAGTACGTGTGCCGAATCGCGCGCCGCCATGTAACTCGGGCTGCTGCGCGCCCCCACTCCGAGGCCCCCCGCACTGCTGCCATCCGACCAGCGCACAGCGGCATCGCCACCGTGACAATCGGTACAGCCCAGCACCACACCCGGGTTGGCGTGCATGGTCGGTTGATCGGTCGCAGAGTGGCAGTCGAGACACCCCGCGCTCTTAGCGTCCGCGTCAGCGGCAGTCTGCCGAGCCGGTGCAGGCGGCGCGTCACGATACGTACGAGCGACGGGTTTGCTCTCCTCGCTCGTGCGCGCCCCGTCCACGACGAGCAATGCACCCGCGAGCAAGGCAAGCAGTGCAACCCAGGCAGACCGAATGCGTATCCCGTGAATCATGGTCAGTACGTCAGCACCAGATTACCCAACACCGAGTAGGCCGTCTCATCGCCATACAGGGCCCGATACCCGGTGCCCGGCAGGAGCGAGGCCACCGACAATCGAGCGACGACATTCTGGATCGCGAGCGGCCGCCAGATCACGGCGAGCGACGCATCGAGTCCGATCTCTCGATCGATGCCCCCCTGCGCACGCGCCACTTCGAGCACAGCCGTCTCGTCAAACGCGAGATAGTTGAGATTGCCGCTCACGCGCAGCGTGGGCGTCAGATCCAGATCCACCCCAACCCCGGCGAGTCGCAGTCCCGGATTGACGAAGTTCGATTGACCGAACTCCTTCGAGGGTCGCAGCGAATTCAACAAGCCGTTACGCCCCGAGAGCGCCACGCGCCCCCCGCCAATCAGCGGCACGGGCTGACGAATCCAGAAACTGGTATCCGCGCCTGCGAAGAGCGGATTCTCGAAGATCGCATCGAAGCCCTCGCCGCGGGCATCGAACGGATCGTCATCGCCCGAAGCCCAGGCGAGCGAGGCGCGCGCACGAATCCAAGAGAAATCCTTGGAGAGTTCCGCAGCGATGAAGCCGGCGCGGATTTTCTCCGCACGATCGACAAACACTCCGCGATTGGCCTCACCGAGTGCGACGTATGCGCTCGTCGAGAGGTTGATGCCACCCAGATGCCCATCGCCCGAGGCGCCGAGGTAGGTCACGTCGTACTCGCGCGGCCGTTCAAGACCCAGCGACATCGGTCGCTGGATGATGCCGTTGCCGTCATACGTCAGCTGACCGCCCTCGCGATTGCGGTTGTGCAGTACCGTGCCCTGTACCGTAAAGCCCAGACGGGGCCAGTCCTGGTAATAGGCATTAACGACGAATACGTCATCGTCACGTAACGCTGCGGCGCCGCGCTCGATCAGATCATTCAAGCCGCTGTTGGTGTCTTTATCGATACGGCGGAACCATGCGAGGTTGTATTGCCAGCGGTTGTCGTCGCGAATGCCGAACAGCCGCACCCCGAACAGACTGTCATTGAGCAGAAAGCCGCGAAAGTCCGCCGTGAAGGGTTGGACGCCGACGCGCAGACTGTCGAAATCGTAACGATCCGAGACGTTACGCAGATGCTTGTCGACGAACGCCGCTTGCAAGCCCACAGCCGACTCGGTGCGCGTGCGGCGCGCATCCACATTGGCCTTGAGCAGACCGCGCTCCTCGACGACCACGTGATTAACATTCACCACCGGGGTCACCCGAAACTCCCAGTCGGGTGGCTTGAACACCGTGTCGCCCTGATACAGCACGGTCTCGAGCGCGAAGGTTTGCGCATAGACCTGCTGCCGCC